>CAZHNW010000030.1:0-5765 GCA_964534225.1 uncultured Leptospirales bacterium
ACGACCCACAGGATTGTTATCCCATCTTTTCGCCTGAATATAAACAACATCAAGGTACCTGAACCCCGTGGCGGGCATGGTACTTCCCACACAGGTCTTTGCCCGCCGCTGGATAAAAGAAGAATGCCGGGGCGCTGTCATCAATCTTACCTCCATGACCGCCTATTCACCCTGGAGCGGGGTCTGGGCCTATGGAGCTGCCAAGGCAGGGGTCATGAATCTTACCCGCGGCGCCGCCCTCGAATTTGCCCGTTACGGTATCCGTGTTAATTCTGTCTCACCCGGTGTTTTCGTGGGCAAACAGAACCATGACCTTCTCATCAGCCAGGATGATCCCCTGGTACTGACCGCGCGTGGCGAAAAAATAATTTCCCGTACCCCTGCTGGGCGTTTCGGTGATTACAAGGAACTCCAGGGAGTCATGCTTTTCCTGGCAAGCAATGAAGCAGCCAGTTTCGTAACAGGTGTCGATATTCCTGTTGATGGCGGTTTTCTCGTTGATAATATCTAAGGTTTCAGGCAGAAAGAGAGATAAAAAAAGATCTGTTGCATAACTGAAAGTGAATCTCCTCTTTCCCTGGATTTGCAACAGGTCTAAAGATTAAAATGCTGACAGTTCAGGAGACACTATGAAAATATCTTTCAGGTGGTTCGGTCCCGATGATCCCGTGACTCTTGATGAGATACGACAGGTTCCCGGCGTAACGGGGATTATTACTTCTGCCTTTGATGTCCCTGCTGAAGAGGTGATCCCCCTTGAGCGATTTCAAAACCTGGTTTCCCTCTGTGAAGACGCGGGTTTTACCCTCGAGGCAATCGAGTCTATTCCCGTGCCTGAAGACATCAAGCTGGGTAAAGAAAACCGTGATGAACTGATTGCTGTTTTCTGTGAAAGCCTGCGCAGCGCGGCCCGGGCGGGTATTCCCGTGGTTTGCTATAATTTTATGCTCGCCTTTGACTGGATACGCACGGACCTTTCCATGAAACTACCCGAGGGGGCAACGGCACTGGCCTATAATCACGGCGATCTCGAAAAACTCGATCTGACCCGTGAGCTCCCCGCCTGGTCGGCCACCTATACCCCGGAGACACTTGAGGCCATGCTGCGTGAGGCACGCGCCCTCACAGACGAAGACCTCTGGGAGAACCTTTCATATTTTTTGAAGGAAGTCGTACCTGTCGCCGAAGAGGAAAATGTTCTCCTCGCCATACATCCCGACGACCCCCCCTGGCCCGTACTGGGTATACCGCGGATTATTACCTCCGAAGAGAATATTGACCGGTTCCTGCGTCTTGCTGACAGCAGGACAAACGGCCTTGCCCTCTGTTCAGGATCACTGGGGGCTGACCCGTCAAATGACATGCCGAAAATCTTCCGCCGCTTTGGCGGGGAAGGGCGGGTACACTTTGCCCATATCCGCAACGTGAAAATTACCGGTGAAAAACAGTTTCATGAAACGGCACATCTTTCACATAACGGAAGTCTTGATCTCTTCGAGATTGTAAAGGCCTGTTATGATACCGGCTTTGACGGCCCCATGCGCCCCGATCACGGGCGCACTATCTGGGGAGAAAAAAGAAAGCCGGGATACGGACTTTTCGACAGGGCCCTGGGTGCCGTCTATATCCAGGGTCTCCTTGAAGCAATAGAGAAAACAGAAAATATGAACAAGGGGAAAAGCTATGGCATTGTTTAAAAAACATGAGACATTACAGGCCCTCAGGGAGGCGCGCCTGGTAGGCCTCTTTCATCATACTGATGCGGGGGTGGCACTTGATGTGCTGAAATGCTGTGCCGGCGGGGGTCTGCGAATTATCGAGTTCGTCAATCGCGGTGACGGCGCACCGTCGGTTTTTAAAGAGGTGGTAAAGGAAGTAAGGGCACACCATCCTGAAATCATTCTCGGTGCCGGTTCTGTTCTCGAGGCGGGTACCGCGGCGGAATATATCAATGCCGGTGCTGATTTCATTGTCTCACCCTGTATCAGTGAAGACGCTTCCCGGGTCTGTAACGCACGAAAGATTCCCTATATGCCCGGATGTGGAAGCGCCACTGAAATCATGAAGGCACACCTCCTGGGGGCTGATATCTGCAAACTATTCCCCGGGGGCGCTTCAGGCGGGCCCGCCTTTATCAAGGGCGTCATGGGCCCCATGCCCTTTGCCGAGATTATGCCCACCGGGGGCGTTGAGCCCACAGAGGAAAACTGCCGCGCCTGGTTCGAAGCCGGTGCCGTGTGCCTCGGCATGGGATCAAAACTGATCAGTGCTGAACTGGTCCGTGAAAAGCGCTTTGATGAACTGACAGAAAAGATCAGGCAGGCTGTCACGCTTGTTAATTCACTGTAACCGCGGGAGACAATGAACCATGCCACTACTCTTTGAGAAAGCACATGAAGCGCGAACAGGCACCTGTGCCGCCCTGGGAGAGATTATGCTCAGGCTTGCGGCACCGGGGTACGAGAAGTTTTTCCAGTCTCCTGAACTGAAGGCGAGATTTGGGGGCGGTGAATCAAATGTTCTTGTCAGCCTTGCCATTATGGGAATGAAAACACGTTTTCTCTCCGCCCTGCCTGATAATGCCATCGGAAGGGCGGCACTCCATCAGCTCAGGGGTTTCGGTATTGATACCGATTGTGTCGTGCAGAAGAAAAATTCGCGTATGGGCCTCTATTTCCTTGAACGGGGGGCAAACCAGCGCCCCTCCGCGGTGATTTATGACCGGGAAGGAAGTGTTTTTTCTTTACTCCGCAGTGATGAGATAAACTGGAAGGCCGCCTTTGACGGGGTCACATGGTTTCATATAACGGGTATTGCCCCGGCACTCTCAGAAACTGCAGCGGCCCTTTCTTTCAAGGCTGTCGAAGAGGCCCGCAGGGCCGGGGCAGTGGTCTCCATCGATCTCAACTACAGGGCAAAACTCTGGAAGTATGGCAAAACAGCACAGGATGTAATGCCGAAACTGGCCCTTCTCGCTGACGTGATCATTGCCAATGAAGAGGACGTTCAGAAGAGCCTCGGTATCGGCAGTGAACTCGACCCCTCCCTGGGGGAAATTGACAGGAAAGGCTATGAAGAACTGGCGGGACGTGTTTTTGAAAAATATAAAAGCCTTTCCCTTCTTGCCATTACACTGCGTGAATCCTTTTCCGCCTCTCACAACCGGTGGAGCGCCTGTATCAGTGACGGAAAGGAAACAGTCTTTTCGCGAACTTATGATATAACCGACATTGTTGACCGTGTCGGCGGGGGCGACAGTTTTGCTGCGGGACTGATCTACGGCCTTACGCATCTGGAAAGTCCCGCGGAGGCTTTGGACTTTGCCGTGGCGGCGTCATGCCTGAACCACTCCATCGAGGGAGATGTGAACCTCTCTACCCTTGATGAAATCATGAAGCTCTACGGCGGTGATGCAACGGGGCGCATCAACCGCTGATTCAATAATAACAGGCAATTTCTATTAACTAATATTTTCTGCCCGCCGGGGGGGGGCGAAAAATGTAACCGCTGAGTTTGCCGGGAGTTAGAAAAAATTGAACCTCTAAAATTTAAAAATGTATAAGTTCAATAAACTAAAAAACATGGGGGTAAACCATGACTGCAGGGCAGAATGAAAAGTTGAAGCTTTCGACAAAACTCGGTTTCGGCGCCGGTGACATATTCGGCGGTGGGTCATTGATGATTATCGGGTTCTTTTACCTTTTCTTTTTAACAGACGTGGTGCGTATTTCTCCCGCCCTGGCCGGTACGGTATTTCTCATCAGCAAGGCATGGGATGCCGTCAGTGACCCCCTCATGGGGATAATCTCTGACCGGACCCGTACCCGTTTCGGAAGAAGGCGACCCTATTTCCTCATAGGTATCGTTCTTATATTTACTTCCTTTTTTATGATGTGGTACCCTGTCGGGTTCGAGTCCGAAATGGCGCGCTTTGCCTTTGTCGCCGTTGCCTATGTCTTCTTCTCCACGGCATATACCATCACCATGATTCCCTATTTCGCCCTGTCATCGGAACTTACAACAGATTACAATGAGAGAACATCTTTAACTTCCTACCGCATGGCCTTTTCCATGGGGTCTTCTCTTATCTGTGCCATTCTTCCCATGCCGGTGGTTGAAAGCTTTGCCTCTGAAAAGAACGGGTATATTGTCATGGCCCTTATTTTCGGCCTTATTTTTTCACTTCCCTTTCTTGCGACATTCTTTACAACAAAGGAACGGGAGGAGTTTCAGAAAGAGCCTGAACCCTTCAGCGTGGAGAAAACATTTGTCACGCCTTTTAAGACACCCACCTTTCTCAATGCCCTTTTGATGTATCTCTTTTCTCTCATGACCCTTGATGTTGTCATGTCGATCATACGTTATTTCGTTACCTACTACCTGAACCGCAACAGCGAGACCATGCACATCATCGGGACTCTGGCGGTTACACAGCTTCTCTTTATCCCGTTGATCTACGTGGTAGGGATGAAAATCGGTAAGAGAAGAACCTTTCTTTATTCCACTGTATACCTTCTCATTCTCATGGCTTCCAGTTACCTGATTACCCCTGAGAGCCATAAATCCATTGTCTACATTTTTGCATTTATGGTCGGTGTCGCCTCCAGCGCAATCTACGTGATTATCTATTCCATCATGCCGGATATCCCCGATGTTGATGAACTCTATTCCGGCCAGCGCCAGGAGGGAATTTATTCAGGACTGATGACTTTTTTTAGAAAGCTCGGTTCGGCCCTCGGTATTTTTCTTGTATCAATGATTATAGACTTTGCGGGATATAAAAAACCGGTAGAGGAAATCATCAACGGCAAGAGTGTTATTGTCAGGCAGGCACAGTCTCCCGAGTTTTTCATGATACTGAAGGTCGTCTTTGCCGTTGTTCCCTTTGTCTTTCTCAGCCTCGCCATCTATAACGCGGTGCGGTACCGCCTGACACCTGAACTCCATGACCGCCTGAATATTTTTCTCACTGCCAAAAGAGGGGGCGGTGACTATTCTACCGAAGAGGAAGATTTTCTGAAAAGGATTCTTGAAAGAAAAGCGGAAATGTAAACCAGGCAGAGGAACTACAGGCATGACTGATTCTAAAGACTTTAAAGACGCAAAAATTCATGTTGCCTTCAGGTTTCACGGCAACTTCTATCACTCCTACCGGGGGGATACCCCTGATGAACTCGGTTTCGGAAAGGATATCAGGATTATACGGCATATCCTGAAAGAACTTGATGAAATGAACGCATCCGGTATCCCCGTGCGCGGGACATGGGATTTCGAGAATTATTTTTCTTTTGAAAAGATAATGCCTGAGCACTGTCCCGATATCATCGAGGGAATGCAGCGCCGGGTAAAGGCGGGCATCGACGAGGCACAGTTCATGTCATGGAACAACGGCCTTGTCTCGGCATCAACACCCGCTGAGTTCGATGCCGCCATGGGCCGTGCCGTGAGCAACCCTGAGGGTTCAGGCCTCGAGGATATTTTCGGGATCTTCGGCCCAATGGTAAGGCCGCAGGAAATGATGTACACTCCGGTGCACCTGAAGATGTATAAAAACCTGGGTATCGATGCCATCAGCCTTTACTACAGCGCGCTTCCCTTTAACGGCTTCAGTAACTTCGTGCCACTTCTCTCCGATGAAGAGAGGTACAATCCCCTCACCCTGACGTATCCCGGCATCGAGGAGACAATGACCCTTATGCCTTCGTATAACGTGGGAGATCTTCTCGATAACCTTTCCATCAGGAAATGGGTAAAGAGAATGCGTC
>CAZHNW010000030.1:5775-16028 GCA_964534225.1 uncultured Leptospirales bacterium
TGGACGCAGATGATGAGTTCTGGTACGGTTTCGGTGTGCCCGTGATTTCACGGCTCTGGCGCACCGTTGACGGCCTCAGGGGACTGGTGGAGTCCATTGCCGACCTTGACTATGTCGTCTTTGATACGCCTTCGGATTACCTGAAAAACCATGAACCCCGTGGTGAGATCACCATCGAGCAGGACACGGCTGACGGAAGTTTTGACGGCCTTTCAAGCTGGGCGGAGAAGTGGTCGAACCAGCGCCTCTGGACCGGTGTTGACCGTTCACGCCTCATGGAGATGCAGGGCGCCGCCCTTGCAAAGGGCGCCGGTGCGGCGGCGGCGAAAAAGGCGCAAAAGCTTTTCGATGCCGCCTTCGAGGATCGGGTGAGGATTCTTTCCACGACCCATTTCGGAATGTCCGCCCCGGTGATGAACCTGGCGCGCCTCGGTATTGCCCGGGAAATGGTTGATGACGCGGTAAAGAAATCCGCCGCGGGCCTTGGCCTTCTGAAAAAAACGGCCCGCAAGGGATTGAAACAAAATGAACTGAAACTGATTGATTACCGACGAGGCATACCTTCAGGCGTTATAAAATTCACGGCACATCCTTCCCGGGGGCTGGTTCGCATTCCCCTGAAAGATTCTAAAGGTGAGACGCCCCTGACCCTTTATCGCGGCAAAAAACCTGTTCCCTCCGCAATTATAAATGAAAGGGGGGGAAGTTTACTCATCGTTGTCGATGAATTCAGGGCGGGGAAGGAATCCCTCTACCGTCTTGAAACAAAGGCCCCTGCAAAGGCACCGAAAATTGATCATCCCGTCAGGTTTCACACCATGGGAACCGGTATCGGAAACGGCCTGCTTGAAGTCTCCTTTAACCAGCGCGGCGCCTGTGTCGAGATCCGTGGAAAGGAAAATCAACTCCTGGGGACATCACTTCTTGAGAGCGCAGTAACATACAAAGGGCGCCGCGTCCCTGTCGCGGAATGGACCCTTACCGGTAAAGAAATTTTCGGCGATGGCGTAGCCGGCATACTCACCTTTGAGGGAGAGGCTCACCTGCCGAAAGGGGGAAGAAAAAGCATCCGCTTTCGCCGGGAGATACTCCTTGCCGCGGGGCTCCCCTGGTTCTATGTCACCATGGATGTTGAATATCCCGAAACAGACCATAAGGGATTCAGCAAAGGTAAGGCAGAACGCCTGCAGCAGACCTGGGATTCCCGGTGGGTGGAGGTGATGCCCTGCGAGATCGATCCCTGTATCACCGGCACCGATGAGACCCCCCTCCGTATCTGGAAGCATAACTACTGCGGGCATGTGAGTACCTTTGATCTTCATTACGGCAGGTTTTCAAAGAACAAAACCCTGGACTCGGTGAACAACCAGGTGACCAACGGCTGGGTCGCCGCATCCAACGGCAGCAGGGGGCTCCTTCTCGCCCAGAGCGCAGAGGAACTCACCAGTATGGCCTTCTGCCCCGTGAGGACCCTCGAGTGTGACAGGGGCCTTGCCATGCGCATGAATCCCTTCGGAAGCTACAGCGGCAGGCAGTATAAATATGCCTCTGCTTTTACAGGGATCGGCCGGTTTCTTGCCATACAGGCCAGTGCCTCTGATCACATCAAGCCCTATGCACCTTCGTATAACGGGCGGCGCCAGCGTTTTACCCTCATGGTTGCCCCCTACGGGGGAGACGCCCCGCCTGAAGAGCTGCAGAACAATGCCATGGCCTTTGCATGGCCCGCCCTTGCCGTGGCGAAATCGGATCTCGTGAGAGCGATGCCCGCTGAGACATGGACTTTTGAAGGAGATGAATCATGAAGCTGAGCCTTTCAACATTTGTATATTTTCGTTATTCCCTTGTCGAGGCGATACGTCGTACCGCCCGCCTCGGGTATGACGGTGTCGAAATATGGGGCGGTCGTCCCCATGCCTATTGCGATGACATGGATAAAAGTCATGTGGGGGAAGTAAGGGCGGCCCTTGATGAGACCGGCATCGCCGTGTCGAATTTCATACCCGCCCAGTTCCGGTATCCCGTTAATCCCGCGGTGCCGGATGAAAAAATACGGCAGGGAAGTATCGACTACCTGAAAAAAAGTATCGATGCCGCTGCCACACTGGGGGCCCCTTACGTGAGTCTCTGTCCCGGCTTCAGCCTCTACGGTCAGGGAGTGCCCGCGGCATGGGACGCCATGATGGACAGTTTTTCCCGTCTCCTGGAATACGCAAAGGGAATGCCCCTTAAGCTGATTATTGAACCGGCAAACCGCTACGAGTCTGATCTTATTGTCACTGTTGAAGACGGCCTGCGTGCTGTCAAAGAGCTTGGCGATGAGCCGGGCCTTCTTCTCGATACAGGGCATCTCTTTATCAACCGTGAGCCCCTTGCCGACAGTATAGACCGGGTCTCAGGCATAACGACACACTTCCACATCGATGACAACATGGGTCTAACCGATGACCATATGGTGCCGGGAGACGGGAAAATGAACTATGATCTCTTCTTCGAAAAGCTGAAGGAAATAAAGTACCAGGGATACCTGGCCGTGGAGCTGGGCTTCGGCTACACCATTGATCCCGATGTAGCGGTGAAGCGGAGTATCGAATATCTTCGAAAGAACATGTAATGATGTGAGTATTTATTTTATTCGAAGGCGTGAATTTTCTTTGAAGGCGCGAAAGCGTTTTCGCGCCTTCAAAGAAAATTCACGAGGAAAACCATGAGCGGCACAATGAAACCGGGAAAACCGGAAAATCGTCTCCAGGGAAGTCTCCCGAAAATTGGAATCCGCCCCGTCATTGACGGCCGGCGCAACGGGGTACGTGAATCCCTTGAAGAACCGATTATGGCCATGGCAGAGTCATGCGCGGCGCTGATTTCAGAAAACCTGCGGCACGCCTGCGGACTCCCCGTTGAATGTGTCATTGCCGATACCACCATCGGCGGCGTCGCCGAGGCGGCGCGGTGCGCTGAAAAATTTCAGCGTGAAGGTGTGGGCGCCGTTATCGATGTTACCCGCTGCTGGTGTTACGGCACCGAGGTGATGGACATGAACCCCTCTATTCCCCGTGCCATATGGGGATTCAATGGTACGAAAAAACCGGGCGCCGTTTATCTCGCCGGCGCCGCCGCTGCTGCCGACCAGAAGGGACTTCCCACCTTTAAAATTTACGGCCGTGACGTTCAGGACGAGACAGACTTTTCGATCCCGGGAGACGTTAAAGAAAACATTCTCCGTTTTGCCCGGTGTGCCCTTGCCGTTGCCACCATGAAGGGTAAATCCTATCTCTCCATGGGTTCTGTTTCCATGGGAATCGGCGGCTCTATCGTTGATGACCATTTTTTCCAGTGTTATCTCGGCATGCGCAATGAATACGTGGACATGACTGAATTTGTTCGTCGCATTGAAGGGCGTATCTATGACGAAGATGAATTTGAAAGGGCCCTTGCATGGGTAAAAGAGAACTGTCCCGAGATGGATGACCCCAATCCGCCGGCAATCCGGGAAAGCCGCGAAGAAAAGGACAAGAACTGGGAGACCGTGGTAAAAATGGCCCTCATCGCCCGGGACCTGATGAGGGGCAACCCGGCCCTTGCCCGCGCAGGGTGGGGCGAAGAGGCTGAAGGCCACAATGCCATTGCCGCGGGCTTCCAGGGACAGAGGCCCTGGACGGACCATCTGCCCAACGGGGATTTCATGGAAGCCATTCTCAACTCTTCCTTTGACTGGAATGGTATCCGGGAACCCTATTGTATTGCCACGGAGAACGATTCTCTCAACGCCGTGGTGATGCTCTTTGGCCACCTGCTAACGGGGACTGCACAGGTCTTTGCCGATGTGCGGACATACTGGAGCAGAGAGGCCATCGAACGGGTCAGCGGCGAATCCATCCCCGGTGAGGGCTCAGGGGGATTTATATACCTGACCAATTCAGGGGCCGCCACCCTTGACGGTACCGGTGAGTGCCGCCACGAAGGCAAACCGGCCTTCAAGCATTTTCTCGACATAACCGGCGATGAGGCCTCAGCCTGCCTCAGGGCCACTGCCTGGGGTGAGGCAAAGCTGGTGACATTCCGCGGCGGTGGATTCAGTTCCGCCTTTCGGTCACGGGGGAGCATGCCCCTTACCATGACACGCCTCAACCTGGTAAAGGGGCTGGGGCCGGTACTCCAGGTTGCCGAAGGGACCAGTATCGATCTGCCTGAAAAGATTTACGATGAAATCGTGAGCCGCACGGACCCCACCTGGCCGCGGACCTTTTTTGTTCCCCGCCTCACCGGTGAAGGCGCCTTTACTGACATCTACGGCGTGATGAAACGGTGGGGGGCCAATCACTGTGCCCTCAGCTACGGCCACATTGGGGCAGACCTGGTTACCCTTGCCTCCATGCTGCGAATCCCCGTGGCGATGCACAATGTACCGGCGGAAAACATTTTCAGGCCCGGTACCTGGGACGCCTTTGGTACCGCCTGCCTTGAGGGGGCTGACTTTCGCGCCTGTGAAAATTTCGGGCCCCTTTACGGGAAATATTAACAGGATTGCCATTCGAAAAACATGATGAAACCATTTATACATGATGATTTTCTTTTAGAATCAGAATCCGCCCGGCGCCTCTACCATGACCATGCCGCGAAGATGCCGGTGTTCGATTACCATAATCATCTCCCCCCGGAAGATGTCGCCGCAGACCGCGGGTTTTCTGATATCACCGATATCTGGCTCGGTGGTGACCATTACAAGTGGCGCGCCATGCGCAGCAACGGTATTGCCGAGGAGAAGATTACCGGCGATGCCCCTTCGCGGGAACGTTTCAGGGCCTGGGCGGAAACCGTTCCGGCAACGCTGCGCAATCCCCTCTACCACTGGACCCATCTTGAACTGGCCCGGTACTTCGGCATCGATGATGTGCTGCTTGGCCCTGACACGGCAGATGCAATCTATGACCGCTGCAACGAGATGCTCGCCTCGGATGATTTTTCAGCATGTTCTCTTCTTGAAAGGATGAAGGTCAAGGTCCTTTGTACCACGGACGATCCCGCTGACAGCCTGAAGCATCACGCAGTCTCTGGTGAAAAGGGCAACAGGTCCTTTACCATGCTGCCGGCATGGCGGCCCGACAGGGCACTGAAGGCAGAAGACCCCGCTGCATTTAATGCCTGGATCGATGCACTCGAAAAGGCGGCGGGCAGGGATATTGTCACACTTAATGATTTCAGGGACGTGCTCAGCGAGCGGCACGATTTTTTTCACCGCCAGGGGTGCCGCCTTTCAGACTACGGGGTGGAGACACCCTCTGCTGAAGATTTCAGTGAGGGGGAAGTTAAAACTTCCTTCAAAAACCTGCGAGCGGGCAGGGCACTGGACAGTGTCGAACTGGGCCGGTACCGTTCGGCGATGATGTTTTTTCTCGCTTCCCTTGACGGTGAAAAAGACTGGACCATGCAGATACACATGGGGGTTTTGCGTAACAACAATACTGTCATGTTCGAAAGGCTCGGCCCTGACACGGGCTTTGATTCCATCGGTGATTTTCAGCACGCAAAACCACTGGTACGGTTACTCGACCGCCTCTTGCGGGAGGATAAACTTCCCCGCACCATCCTTTACCCGATTAATCCCGCGGACAATGCCATGGTTGCCTCCCTTATCGGCTGTTTCCAGGGAGACGGTGTGCCGGGAAAGATGCAGTTCGGCACCGCCTGGTGGTTCCTTGACCAGCTGAAGGGCATGGAGGAACAGGTGGATACCCTTTCCGCCATGGGGCTTTTGGCGCGTTTCGTGGGCATGACCACGGACTCGCGGAGTTATCTTTCTTTCCCGCGGCATGAATATGTCAGGCGCCTTCTCTGTAATATCCTGGGCAGGGACATGGAGCGGGGGCTGGGCCCATTTGATTTTGATCTTGTGTGAAAAATGGTTGAGGATATCTCTTTTAACAATGCCGTGGGGTATTTCAGGATGGGTAAATAAAAAAACCGGGGTGCCTCTTTTGTCGCTCATAAAAGGGGTGAAAAGGGTGTTCGCTTAGTCGCCGCGAGGGGCTTGCCGTTCACACGCCGTAGATGGGGCATTAGAAGTGGTCTTGAGCAATTTGGCAAAACGTCTGATTAACTTTGCAATCTATTTTTCCAGTAACCAGGTTTTCTATGAAGATGCATGACTGATAATATAATGATTTCATTACCATCTATATTTTAAATTAAACCAAATGGAAATCTGAATGCAATACAACGTCTTGTATTTTTACTAATTTCAGTCCATGACAAAGGATGAGCAATAATCCGGTTGATTGTATCAAGTACTTCATTGTAAAAATCTATACCAAGACCTTCCTGACATTTATTATAATATTTTATAGATTCAATAAGTTCTTCCCGAGCAAGAGGGTGGTATCTATATTTCATTTTTTTAAAATCATTTTGATTTCTTTGTCGACTTCTTCTGATGGCACAGTTTTTACTTTTCCTGACTTTATTTCAGAAAGACGCTTTTCTGATTCTTTTGCCCATATCGTATCAATATCCTTATCTGTTGCCATGAGATCGTTGAGTAATTTTTCAATGATCTCAGTTTTAATTTCAACAGGCAGTGAAGAAATTTCAGATATAATTTCATTGATTTTAATCATGTTAACCTCTGTTTTAAATAAATATTATAACGTGAGACAGAACTGTCAAGTAAAAGGAAATAAATTTACAGGGTAATTACGGTTAATCCTTTCTTTTTGTATCTGCCAATATGAGAATCAGTGGTAAGGATTTTTCTGGCTCCCGCACTAATAAGAGATGAAATTATGAGAGAGTCAACGGCAGGTATACCGTTTCTGTGTTTGCAAAGTTGTTGTATCTTTCTGCAATATCATAATGACAAAATTGATGTCAAAACCTGTCTTCTTGTCTGCCATGTCAGGCATGGCTTTTGGCGCTGGTTGATTTCCTGTATATTTTATTTTACTTTAACGGAATCAATTCCAGTCACAAAATGTAGCTTTATTGTTCGGGAATCAAGCAGTAATTTTTATTGGCTTGAGAATTGGGTGAATAAAAAAAACGAGGTTGAATAACCTCGTTTTTTTTATATCCGTTTATCGGGATTAGCGAGGGGGAGACTCGAACTCCCGACGCCACGGATATGAGCCGTGTGCTCTAACCAACTGAGCTACCTCGCCATATTAGCGCGGGCAGGATTTGAACCTGCGACCTTTGGGTTATGAGCCCAACGAGCTACCGACTGCTCCACCGCGCGATCTTGCGACAACGTAATTAACTATGTCTCCTGTGTCAACCTTTTTCAGAAAAAAAACTTTTTGGGTTTGAATACAGGAGGAATTTTTCAGGCCAATAAAATAATTGACCCGGAGGGCAAAAAAGGACATAATCCCTCCAGTATTTTTCACTGTATTCAGAAAGAGGTGTCCCCGGCATGTTCAATCCCCTGAAGTATTTCCGCAACAGAAAGGTGGGCCTAATACTTGGAAGCGGCGGCTCAAAGGGTGTGGCCCATGTTGCCGTCATCGACTACCTGAACAGTATGGGTATCCCCATTGATATGATCGCCGGTTCAAGTATCGGCGCCGTGGTGGGGGCCCTCTACTGCACCGGCGTTCTGAGGCAGTTTAAAGAAGACCTTCTCCGCCGGGGGACCCGCGAAATGTACTCCCTGGTTGACCCGGTCTTTCCCCGCTCGGGCCTGATCCAGGGACAGCGCTTTATTGATTTTCTCGGTGAATATATTCCCGCGGACACTCTCATCGAAGACCTGCCCCTGCCACTGGGGATTGTTGCCACAGACTATACCAACGGCAAGGCTGTTGTTTTTCGCAGCGGCAATCTCCTGGAGGCGGTGCGTGCCAGCATATCAATACCCGGGGTATTTGTACCGGTAAAGTACCGGGGCACCTATCTTCTCGACGGCGGGGTTTCTTCGCCCCTGCCCGTTAACGTGGCAAAGCAGATGGGGGCGGGGCTTACCGTGGCGGTAAACCTTCACCCGCGCCTGCACAAGTCACCCATGAAGAGTTACCTGCGGGACCATGTCGACCGCGGCGGTATTGCCATTGATTCACGGGACATCGAGCTCGAGCCTGAAAAAAAGATCCCCGATGACGGGGCCCTTAAAGAGGGGAACTGGCTGAAATCCATCGAGGCCTGGCTCGGCATCAAGCATGGCGCTCACGAGGAAAAGCCGCCCACGATATTCGAGACCATTTCCCAGGCAATCGATATCATGGAATTTGTCAACACCGCCCTGATGCTGAAATTCTACCGCCCCTC
This sequence comes from uncultured Leptospirales bacterium, assembly GCA_964534225.1. Taxonomy (GTDB): domain Bacteria; phylum Spirochaetota; class UBA4802; order UBA4802; family UBA5550; genus CAZHNW01. Next base: position 14,038 of record CAZHNW010000030.1, read on the forward strand.
GGTTCTCATCGAACCGAACCTCGTGGATGTGGGAACCTTGGATTTTTCTGATATTTCACATCTCATATCAGAAGGGTACCTCGCCTCCAACCGGGTGAGGGGACAGCTTCTCCGCAGGGTAAAGGCCTGGGTCTGAGGTGAATCGCGTTCCCGGCCCGGCTGATGAAAAAATCTAATGGAACAGTAAAACTATGAAAAAAACCGAGGCACGCTATGCCGAAGTCGTTGAGCTTTTAAGAAAATACAACCATCATTACTATGATCTCGATGAGCCCCTTGTCGATGACGCCGAATATGACAGTCTCATGCGGGAGCTCGTTGATATCGAAATGCGTCACCCCTCTCTCAAGGTTGAAGACTCGCCCTCAGAAAGGGTGGGGGGCACGGTATCTGCCACCTTTTCAGAAGTAGCCCACGAACCGCCCATGCTCTCCCTGGGCAATGTTTTCAGCGACGGTGAGCTGAATGATTTTCACAACCGCTGTATGAAAAACATCGGAACCGAAGACATCGAGTATTCCATCGAGCTGAAGTATGACGGCCTTGCCATCGAGGTCCTTTACGAAGAAGGAAAACTCGTTACCGCTTCAACGCGGGGCAACGGCCGCGTGGGCGAAGACGTGACGGCAAATGTTTCCACCATCGGTTCCATTCCCCTGTTTCTCGATGGCGAAAAAATCCCCTCTCTGCTTTCGGTTCGGGGGGAAGTTTTCATGGCCCAGTCCGAGTTCGAGGCACTGAACCGGGCACGTGAAGAAGCAGGAGAACAGCCCTTTGCCAACCCGCGTAATGCCGCGGCAGGGTCACTGCGGCAGCTGAACCCGGCGGTCACGGCAGAGCGGCGGCTCCGGGTCTTTTTCTACAGCATTGGCAGGGTAGAGGGGCGGGGGGAAGTCAACTCACAGCGGGAGGCTTTCTCCCTGATGAAGGAGCTGAACATTCCCGTTGCAGAGAACATCACATACGGTGACCTTACAGCGGCGCGGAAGTTTTACGAACGTTTCAGGGACACCCGCTATGAACTTGACTATGACATTGACGGTATCGTAATCAAGGTCAATGACTTCTCCCTGCAAAAGAAACTGGGCGCCACCTCAAAGGCCCCCCGGTGGGCCACTGCGTGGAAGTTTCCCCCCCGTGAGGGGGTAACTCTCCTTGAATCAGTAGACCTCCAGGTGGGGCGCACGGGAATCGTTACCCCCGTGGCAAACCTGACGCCCATCAATATCGGCGGCGTTATTGTAAAAAGGGCCACCCTGCATAATTTTGCCGAGGTGCGCCGCCTGGGAATCGAGGCGGGTGACCTGGTAACGGTGGTACGCAGCGGTGACGTAATACCAAAGATTCTTTCCGTGGCCGCAAAGGGTGATGGCGGGGAAACTTCCCCCATAAAAGAACCTGACCGATGCCCTGTCTGCGGGAGTGAACTTGCCCGGGAGGACATTTATCTTCGCTGTGAAAACCCCCACTGTCCCGCCATTCGTTTCGAGGGGCTGAAATTTTTCGTTTCCAGGAACGGCGCCGACATCGAGTCATTCGGGCCTGAACTGGTGGTGCGCCTCCAGGAGGCAGAACTGCTCACCGATGCGGCGGATATCTTTGCCCTGAAAAAAGAAGACCTTTTAAAACTCGAACGCATGGGAGAAAAACTTGCCGACAAGATACTTGAAAATATCGAAAGCAAAAGAGAAATGCCCCTTTCACTTTTTCTGCGCAGCCTGGGCATACGTAACGTGGGGGAACACCTGGCAGGTGTCATTGCCCGCGCCGCTGGTTCCTTTGATACACTGATGGCCATGGAAACCGAAGAGCTTACCGCCATCCACGAGGTGGGGCCTGAAGTGGCACGGTCAATGTATTCATTTCTTCACGATGAGTCGACTTTTTCCCTTATAAAAAAGATGCTGGACAACGGGGTAAAAATTCTTGATGAAGAGGTAAAGATCGCCTCGGCACTTTTAGAGGGAAAGACCCTGGTGGTAACCGGGACC
>CAZHNW010000030.1:16040-37136 GCA_964534225.1 uncultured Leptospirales bacterium
AAGACCGATTACCTCGTGGCGGGAGAGTCGCCGGGTTCGAAACTGGCAAAGGCCCGTGAACTGGGGTTAACTGTGCTGAGTGAAGACGAATTTCTCGCAATGGTGAAAAAGGACTGAAATGGAAAGAATCATCGAGTTTTTTAAAAGAAACTATTACCTGGCCGCGGCGCCCCTTTTATTTTTTTCCGGCCCTACCTTTGATGTCTGGATATTCAAGGCCTTTCCCTTTATCGCGTGGTTTGCCCTTGTTCCCCTTTTTTACTATATCAGGGAAAAGCCCCTCAAAGAGGTGTACCTTTCAACATTCTTTACCGGTATCATCGCCTGTTTTTTCAATTTTGAATGGATCGGCAATTTCGCCGGGAAACATGCCGGGGGCTATGCCACCATCGTTGCATTTCTCATCCCCTCCATGGCGGTATTCTTTACCCTTAAAATTTTCATCGCCGAAGGGATATCCCGTATTTTCCCCCGCCTGCGCATCCTGGCCTTTCCCCTTATGTGGGTCCTCTTCGACTTGATTCAGTCTATCGGCTATCTTGCCTTTCCCTGGAGCAATATTGCCTATTCACAGTACCCGGTAACGGCCATGATACAGGTTACCGCCCTTATCGGTACCCTGGGCCTGAATTTTATCATGATCATGTGGCAGTCTCTTTTGACAGAAACCATTCGCGTCAGGATGACAGAAAAGCTTTCACTGGCAGAGATGGCAAAACAAGCCCATGGCAGGGCAGTAATCATTTTTCTCTTTCTCGTTATTGTCAATATAACGGCGGGAGGCATCTATCTCGCGGCAAAGAATGCCCCCGTTGAAAAAGACCTGAGGGTCTCCATCGTGCAGTCATGTATCTCCCCCTGGGAAAACTGGCGGCAGAACCGCTTTCGTTATCTTCGGGAGTTAAAGCGACTGACGGAGGTTTCTCTTTTCGAAGACCCGGACATGGTCATCTGGTCAGAGTCGGCCACTCTCGAGACCATTTCATTTAATTACTTCCGCGGGCGCCTCAACAGGTTCCAGGAGGAGCTCCTCCAGTATGTCAAGTACATCGGGCGCCCCCTCATTACCGGGGAAATCGGCATAGAAAAAGTTCCCGGGTTCATGCCGCGCTACTATCCCCAGAACAACGCGGTGTTTGTCGGGGCAGGGGGGGAAGTTAAAAAGACCTATGCGAAAATTCACCTCGTTCCTTTCGGGGAATGGTTCCCATACGAAAAACTTCCCCTTATCGGGCCCCTTGTCAAGAACGTGACAACCAGTTACGGCGGGTCAAGTTTCGTGCCCGGTACCCGGCCTGAACTCTTTGAATTCAAGGGCAGGAAGTTCGGGGTACTTGTCTGCTACGAGGGGATCTTTTACCGCCTCTGCAGGGAATACCGGGAGCTGGGGGTGGACTTCCTCGTCAATATCACCAATGACGGCTGGACTGACAAGTACCGGGGCCATATGCAGCATTTTGCTGCCTCGGTCTTTCGTGCTGTTGAAAACGGTGTCTGGTATATCCGGGCGGGCAATACGGGGTACACAACAATAATTGATCCCCTGGGGCGTATCAGGCATTCAATGCCTATTTTGAAAAAAGGGCACGTGGCAGGGAACCTTGATTTCAGTCATAACAGGCGTACCTTTTACACGGCTTCCGGAGATATTTTTCAATACATCCTTACCGGGGGCGCCTTTTTTCTTCTGGCTCTGACCCTGTTACGGCTTTTGCAGGCCCGGCTGAAAAGAACTTCTTCCTGAAGATTGATCCCTTTAGTGGAGCTGGATCACCTTCGGATGAACCAGGCGCAGAAAGTCATTGAACTTCATGCGGATCAGTTCCGTATGTGTCCCCGCGTTAAAGGCAATTTCCTCGTCATGGGTCAGGTCTTCTGAGACATATTCCTCGATCCCGTAGAGGTTGCCGAAGGGGGGCATGGCCCCTGTCTCACAGTCCTTGAAGATAAACCTGAATTCCTCTTCGTTCGCCAGTTCGATGTCAGAGGCGTGAAACATTTTTTTCAAAAAGTTCAGGTTCAACCTGTCATTTGCTGTTGCTACCACCATGACCAGTTTCCCGTCCAGTTTAAGCATTACCGGTTTGGCAATCTCTTCGCCTGAAATATGTGCTGCGTGGGCGGTTCGTGCAGCGGAAAATGTAATGGGATGGTGGATACTGGTGTATGGCACGTTGTGGCTGTTAAGGTAGTCTTTGATCCTCTGGCCTGCCATAATTTCCTCCTTTCCTCCAGGTAATAAAGTGTCATCTCTGGTTAAAATATATAGTTTCAGGGGGAGAAAATCAGGTTTTTTGACAAAAAAAAGGCTGCTTGAATAGTCAGGCAGCCATACTGTACAATCCTGTTACCAGAAGTTGTGACTTTATTGTGTCACGATTGACATAATAAAGTTTCTTCCGGTGAATTGTCAAGAAAAATGTGAAAAATATTACTGATTCTTTCAAAAAACTACTGTTTTATAGTTCACCCTCGTACCGCTTGATACGGTTTTCGAGGATGCTTATGACATCATTGAATGACTTTCTTCGAAACATCAACCTGAACTGTTTTTTATAGTTTCGTATTGTGTCAACATCATCGACAACATAGTTGATAATGACCCATCTGCCCCCCAGCTTTTTCAGGTGATAATTGAGGGCAACCCGGTCTTTCTTGTAAATGGCAATAGTTTTTACAATGGCCGTGCTGCCGTAGAATCGCTGTCCCTTGTATTCGAAACCTTCTGCCCTGTAGCGGCCTGTTTTCTTTATAGATGAAACCTTAAGGAGCTTTTGAAATGTCCGGTTGAATTTTTTACACTGCGCACTGGTCAGCTTTCGGCATGACATTGCTGTTGCATTTCGTGAGATATATGACCAGCTGGTAACGGCATCGATGATATGGTAAATTTTCTGCTCAGTTGCAGGGTCGACCTTGTCTTTTCCTTTCAGAATGTTTTGAACCTGTGTGTTGGAGGTTTTGACAACTGACAGGGGTGAAGGGGCCGCCTGCACCTGGGGCAGTACGAGAAAAGAACCGAGAAGTATGCTACTTAAGAGTAATTTTTTCATTTTTGAGCCACCTCGTATAATAGGTTATATCTCCCATCGCAAAGGCGAGCTGTGCGATGGATATGTTGAGCCTGTATTTCATACGAATTTCTGAAGCCCAGAGTTCGTAGTATGCCCTGTAGGCCTTTATTGCCGGGCTGGGTTCACCGATTCCCATTTCCCAGTTATCCAGGGTGAGCCGCAGCCATGTTCTTGAACTTTTCAGGCTTGCCTGGCATTTTTTTAAAAGTGCTTCCCGGTCGGAAACATCACTGAAGGCCCTGTGGAGATCAAGCATCAGCTTTTTGGTCGCTGTTTTTATCTCGTTATCCAGCATCCGGTAGTCACATTCAAGTTTTTTCAGGTCTTTCTGTACCGTCATGAAGTTCAGGTCCCATTTCAGTCCCACGTAGGCACCGAGGCTGTTGTAATTGTAATTGTCCACCAGGAAGGGATTACTGACATCTGTTCGGTTGGGGGCAATGCCGTATTTATAGGCGCCGGCAAGATAGAGTATGGGCAGACGCGTGCTTTCGGTAAATTTTATTTTTGCCCTGATGGCCTTTGCGGCATCCTGCATGCCCCTGAACTGGTAGTGGTCCCTTTTTACACGAGACAGGATTAATTTCATGTCATCCTTTTTCAGTGAAGAAGGGGGTATTTTTTCACTGCCCACGTCAGTTGTTCCGTCAACGGCGAGACCCGTTATCTCATGAAGGACCTTTTGGGCATATTCTTCTGATGAGAGGGCTTTTCGGTATATCTGTGATACATTATAGGCGTTTGTTTTCAGCTCCAGGAGATGACTGTCGGTAATATCCGATTTTTCATCAAGGAGTCGTTCCTGAACTTCCTTCTGAAGCTTATCAAAATTTTTTTTCATTTCACGGGCCATTTCGGTGGCCTCCCTGGCCGCGGCGAGGGACCAGTAGCTCTTGATTACCTGCATCAGGTATTTTTCCCGTTCATAAGATGTTTTGGCCCTGTCAATATTGATGCCCAGTTTTGCGGCTTTTTTCGCGCTGGTGTATCTGCCAAAGGTGTAGATGGGGTAGGATACCTTGAATTCAAACTTGTAGAAGGGGCCCAGGCCGTCCAGTTCATCGGCAGAGTCAGGAGAGTCGCTGTAGTCACCCCTGGCCTCGGGAACAAGGCCTGTTTTCATTTTCATCTGCATGCCGGGAAAAAAACGGAGCATGTTTATTTTCGAGAGCTCTGTTTCTGATTTCAGGGCCCGGTAATCTTTCTGAAACAAAGGATTGTACCTGCGTGCCCCGGCAAGGGCAGTTTCCAGGGTCACCTGATTTTTTTTCTCTGTATCCGCCGACACCGTCAGGGTCAGCAGGGGTATAAGTAGTGCTGTAAGTAATTTTTTCATTATTTTAGATAACAGGGGTCTTAATTTGATCCTTACCAGATAATAATTATTGAATACTTTGTCAATAAATAGAAATAAAATGTAAGGCGCTCCCTTTTACAGGTAACGGGGGCATCAATGAAGGCGCGAAAGCGCTTTTGCGCCTTCATTGATGCTTTGAGATGATTAACCCGGGAGGGTTTCAAAAAAAGTAACAAATGACACTTTTTTAATGTCAAAATTGAGCATGATTTACGTATGTGTATATTTTCTGCAGGAAAAAGTTATTTTTTCGGGCAAAGATTTCTCACATGCTCAATTGCAGACCGTGCGGCAATGGCTCCTTCTCCCACGGAAACGGATATTTGGAGAAAACCCCCGGTGCAGTCTCCCGCGGCAAATATCCCCGGTGCATTGGTTTTCATCTCCCTGTCCACCTGGATGAAGTTTCCCTCGGTGAAAATCCCAAGGCTCGATGCAAAATCAAGGGACGATGCGTCACCCATGGCAATAAAAAGGCCGTCGGTTTCAATATCGTCTCCGTCATCAAAGGTCACGGAGGTAAGACCTTCTTTTCCATTGAGAGAGGCGATACCCTTATCGATGATGGCAATATCAAGTTCCCTGAGCCTTTCGCGATAATCCTCTGAAATGGTTGCTTCTTTACCAAGGGTGGCAATGGAAACATGGGGAGTATACTCCTTTAATTCAATTGCCTGGTTGGCGGCATAGTTTCCCTCCCCGGCAACCATTACTTTTTTGTCCCTGAAGAAGAAACCGTCACAGCTTACGCAGTATGACACACCTTTCCCTTCATAGTTATCAAGATTGTTGACGGGGGGCTTTTTCCGTGAGACACCCGTGGCGAGAATAATTGAGCAGGCGATGATTTCCTGTGTCTCGGTTTTTACCTGGTACTTCCCCTCATCGCCAAAATGTATCGAGAGTACCCTGTCACATTCGGTTTCAACGCCAAAGCGGGAAGCCTGCATCAGGCCGCGGTCAATTAGTTCTTTTCCCGATATGGTTTTTTCGAAACCGAAATAGTTGTCGATATCATAGTCACCGGCTATTTTCGGTTCACAGCCGAGAATTTTTGTCTTAAGGCCTGCTCTGGCCGTATAGATTGCGGCGGAAAGGCCCGCCGGTCCCTGTCCTATTATAAGTGCTTCAACTTCCTGCATTATAATGCCTCCATTTTTGTTTTATGATAATAAATGATTATCTAAAAATCAGCGATTGTTTTTTATGTTTTTTAAAATATAAAATTAGTATTTTAGAATATTCTAAAGTTACATTTTTATTTTTCTTCCTGAAAAAGAGAGGTCACAGGCAGGTCAGGTTTTAAATTCTTCCACTTTTCGGTCAAGGGAGAGGGCCATTGTTTCCATTGCCTCGATGTTGCTGTTGACCTCTTCGACGCCGCCGGCATTGTTCTGCGTAAGTTCGTTTATAGAACCGATGGCGCCGGCAATTTCATTGATTCCTTTTTCCTGTTCTGAAAGGGCGATTTTTATCTCATGGTCCCGGGCCTTTACTTTTTCAGCATCGCGGCATATGTTATTGTTTATCAACACCTGCTGCTGCATTGATCCGGAGAGTTCCTGCATGAGCGTGTTGATACTGCTGATTCCTGTTATAATCATCCGCAACCGTGCAACGGTTTCCCGTGCATGAGACAGTCCCTGTTCTGTTTCTTCACCATTTTTCCTGATGATACTGTCAATCCCGCTGATACTGTGCGATGTCTGTTCAGCCAGTTTTGATATTTCATCGGCTACAACGGCGAATCCACCTCCCGCTTCACCCGCCCGGGCCGCTTCTATAGCCGCGTTGAGTGAAAGAAGATTGATCTGGTCGGATATATCATTGATGATACTGATGATATCGGTGATTTCACAGCTGCTGTCACTGATCCTTACCATACTCTCATTCATCTGTGAAAGAAGTGATTCACCGATACGTGCATCATCGAGAATGGTTTCTGTTTTTTTCGCTGAATCATTTACCTGGTGGTCCATTTTCATTATGAGGGAGGTAAGCTGTTCAATAATTCCAATCAACGAGTTCAGGCTTTCCGACTGCCCTGACGCGGCATCGGAGAGGCTGCTCATTCCACAGCTGATCTCTGTCATGGTGGCATGGATTTCTTCGGCGAAGGTTGCCTGGTTTTGAACATTTTCGGAAAAACCTGTTATAATTTCTGTCATGGACTGTGACGCAAGGGAGAGTTCCTTTGCATTCTGCTTGGTTTCGCTAATAAGGCTCCTGATTCCTTCAACAAAGAGGTTAAATTCTTCAGCCAGTGTGCCATACTCATCACTGGTTATTGTTTCAATACGTGCGCGCAGGTCACTTTTGCTGAGACGGTGAAAACCGGCTGACATGGCTTCAAGGTTGATCAGCATGGATCGAACGATTCGGTATCCGAGCCAGATAATGGTGGCAATGATCATCAGCCCAGAAACAAGGCCGCTTACACGTATCATCGTAGAGTATCGGTGCAGCCTGTTTTCATATTCCTTCATATGCCGTGTATTGAGTTGGATATATGTCTCAAGGAGTGTTTTGATCTCTCCGAGGTATTTTTTAGTAGACTGGCGAAAGATGACCAGGCGTTCTGTTCTTGTGGCAACGCCATTCATGAGACGTGCCGTATTGTGCAGGTTGAGGTTTGTGGGGCCTATCTGGTCGAAAATTTTCTTTCTCTCTTTGTCGAGGGCGTAATAGGCGGTAGTGCCGGAAAAAGAATAGTACCAGCGGGCAAACTTTGTTTCATTATGATTCAGTTCACCGGTAAATTCACTTCCCGTAGCGATTGATTCAATAAGGTTCTCTGACCATATCAGGTGGTCGTTGTAACGGGCACGCAGAAAGAGGTTGTTTGTTTGAAGTTTCGCGTGTCTGTTGCTGAGGTCATCTTTTTTGAGAATGAGTAGAAAAATAATTACATTTTGTGCGACAATGAGAAGCACAATAATAACAACTGATGCCAGGAGTGCCCTCTCCCTGAATTTTTTAAGTATTGCTTTCATGCCTGTAGTCCATTTTTTTTTGAGAACCTGTTCGTTACCATTACGGGTAACGTTTTCCGAGAGATCACTATGAGGACATTTAAAAAAATGTCAATGAGGCGGTGATAAAGATTCCATAAAGTTTTTATGTTACAGGATGCGGGGAAGTTTTACTTCCCGCCACAATGAAATCTTTTCGCAGGCAGGTTACTTCTGGCTGATGGCAACACCCGCCAGGACCGTTGCCGAGGCAAGGTACTGCCATTTGTTGAATGTCTCACCCAGGACAAGCCAGGCCAGTACAAGGCCAAAGACCGGGATCAGGTTGACAAAGGCCGTGGCCCTGCTGGCGGGCATGCGGCTGACGCCAAAATTATAGAGTCCGTATCCCCCCAGGGTGATGCCGATGCCGAGGTATACAATGGAAAAGAAGGGCAGTGCCTCGAAGGTGAAGGTAAGGGGCGCGCGAATGAGCATGAGGGGAAGAAAAAAGATACATCCCGTAAAGGCCTGTATTGCCGTGAGAAAAAAAGGGGTGTAGCGGCTGGTCAGTTTTTTAAGCAGGAGGGCATACCCGGTGCCGCTGACCATGGCAAGAAACTCGAGGCTGTTGCCCAGTACCGGGTTTGGTGCATAGTCAGTGATGTTACTGGCAAGGCTGAGCCAGGCGGCGCCTGCCGCGGCAAGGAGGAAACCGAAAACGGTACGCAGGCTGATAACTTCCTTTAAAAAAATGGCTGCTCCGATACCGACAGTCATGGGAAAGAGGGAGGTAATCATACCCGCCTGGGCGGCACTGGTATATAGCAGTGCCTTTGCCTCGAGAACAAAGTAGAGGCAGGGCTCAAAAAAGGCCATGAGGAGAAGGTACTTGATATCGTTTTTTTGTATCCTGTTTTTATTCCAGAGGGGAAAGAAGATAAGAAAAACGATACTGGCAAAGAGCATGCGGCCGAAAATCACCACCATGGGGTGATAGGCGCGAAAGGCGATTTTCAGTGCTACAAAGGAAGACGCCCAGAGAATCATTGCCACGATGAGTGCGATAATGGTGAGGGGGCTGTTTTTCTCCTGCTGCATCTTTTTCCCGGTAATAAAGAAGTATTACTAAAGACTTTTCTTCTTTTATATTGGCAAGAAGTTTTTGGCTCTTTTTGGGGCCGATATTCTCATTACTTATCAGAGAGAGTCGGTAATTATTCCTAAACATGAAATTAAGTATAAACAGACATGAGTAATAGTGTTTCCCCCGCCGAAGGCGTGGGAAACGACTCCTTATTATTGCATGTATATAATAATATTTTTAAGGAATAAATACAGGAGGAGAGTTGTTTTTCTCTTTGCTTCATTCTTTTTTTATAATAGAGTGGTTTTCGAAAAGTAAATTTTTTCAGCAGTGGAGCCCTGTCGTGTTCTTCTGCCTTTTCTCGTTTCCATTCCAGATATAAAAGGAAAATGCCGGTGACAGGCCACAGATCTGATATCAAGATACATCTCCAGGAGAGGCTCAGCAGGAAGTTTGGAGATATTGAAGTGTTTTCCGGTGAACATCGTGATTACATCGGAAAATTTTCGCGCCTGGTGGAAAGCATGCAATCAGGCGGTGAGGGCACCCGTGAAAAGCATGCCGCCCTGCAGCTTGAAGATACGGTGGGACAGTTCCTTGAATTTATCCGGGAGAGAAATTTTTTCCTTACCGAAGAGGAGACGAAAAAGCTGCAGGCCATAACCGGTTCAGGCTTTGAGCCCCTTGTAAAAAAAAGAATGGCTGAAGATTTTATCCATGAGGTGAAACAGCGCTTCCACCGTGAAAGCCTGGTACAGATCGAGGCCAAAAAGAGGGAAGAGGAAATCAGCAGGCTTCGGTATTCACGTCTGCGCATTATCGACTGGTTCAGGGTCACATCATTTGCCCTGAGTCATGGTACTGTCACACCCTTTCGTCACAGGATAAGGGGGAGTATCTTTCGGGACTGTTATAAACGTCTTGAAAAGATTATTGAAAGCATTATCCCCTGGCTTGAGAAAAACCTGAACGAAAGATTCTATCTTTTGAGCAACCGTGAATATAATGCACTCCGGGAGGTTTACAAGGTGGCGGAAACCCTTTCCCGTTTCGTTACCGTCTCCTGGAAGGAGAGTTATTCTCATGCTGAAATAGGCAGTGTCATGGATATCCTCACACGGCATTATATTGCAACGGTCAGAAACAGTGATGCCGTTGAACGGGCGATAAAAATCCTTACGGCAGAGGATCCGGATGCCGCGGGTATCAGGGGACGGCTGCTTTTTCTCATGGATAAACCCCTGAAGAACGGAAGGCCCGCGCGTTACTCTCAGAGAGACTATTTTACCAATACCATTGTCGGCCTGATTCTTTCTTACTATACTGTCCGCAGGGGCATTGTAGTGGAGACCCTCAACCAGGTGGTTTTTCTTACTGATTACAATGGCCAAATCGATGATACGGAAAAAGATCTGACTAAAAACGCACAGGAGCGTCATTCTGAACATCAGCAGAAGGAGGAGACGGAACAGAATATTTTTACAAAACGTCTTGATGATATTAAAAGGGTCACAGATTCCTTCATCGAAAAGGGAAAAGAAATTGAAGAAAAATGTGCCCGTCTCGAAGCGAAATCAAAGTACCAGGTCTACCTGCAGGAGAGTGAGAAACGGCCACTTTTAAGGGTAAAGCGCCTTGCAGATGCTTTTATCCGGTATTTCTCTGAACCGATATTTCTTGGTAATGATATTCCCCTTTTTTATGATGGCCGTGAGTATAAGAACTATTTCGACATTCATCCTTCACTGGTGGAAAAGTGCCGGGAGATGACCCTGGAGAAACTCGAACTTATTGGCACTCGGTTAAAGGATTTTCTGAAAGGGGAAATCCCTGATGGAATGTCCCCTGAACTGTATCTCAGGGTCCTTGCAGGAACCGGAACATCACAGGGCAGCGAAAAGGCGCATTTTGTTTTTCAGAGACGGGTTCTGCAAAAGATTTCTAATGCCGCCATCAGGATAGCCGAGGGGATTTTTGAAATTATAAAAAACTATGAAGATCACCGCGAAGTGGTTTATCAGAATGTTCAGCAGAATTACAATTTTTTTATTAATGCATCTTTCAGGCGCTCCCGGCAGATGATGGCCCCGCAGTTATTCGGAATGGAGGAGATGACACTCTCGGAATTCCTGGAAAGTGCCTGTTCCTTTGCCTACTTTATTGCTTATCTCCTGGGAAACCCGTCTGTCACTGCCTTTCTGACCGAGGAAAAGGAGCTTGAAGAAAAGCTTCGTCTCCTTGAACAGAGAGATATTTCCACAGCCCTTGATATTGAGCCACCGGGAGACGAAGAGGAAAACGGAGTTGTTCTTGATGAACTGCGAAAGTTTTACACTGACACTCTTACAGGCCTGAATAAAAAAGAGTATTTCGAGGATGTGATCTTTCCCAGGTTTTATGACAGCGGGGGGCATTATGCCGGGGAGAAGAACCGCTATGCTTTCATGCTTGAACTCCTTGATCTCCCGGAAGTTAACCGGCGGTATGGGCATGAAATGGGTAACGCGGTGGTAAGGGAATGCGCCCGCCTCCTATCAGGTGCCGTGAGTGCTGCTGAAGGAAACGGCGATAACCTGGTTCTCCGTTACCGGGGGCCGGTTTTTCTCGGCTTTCTGCATACGGATTCTGTTACCGGTGCGGTGGAGGCGATACTTTCGCTTAGTAGAAAACTTGCTGAAGCGGTTGTCGAGAGGGAGGATGAGACTCTTGCCGGTATCGCCGCTGCCGCTGCTGTTTACAGTGACCATCCATCACAGGTTTTCGATGATGTGAAAAATGCCCTGCAGGCGCTGCTGAATTTTTCTCACCGGAAGGGTGCGGGAAAGGTGGCGTTCATGAAAAACATGGATCACCTGGTTACTTCCCGTGAGATTGATTCAAGAGGAGATATCCATGAAGACCTGGTGACGGTGCTGGAATGAAAGGGGGTAAACTTCCCCGCATCATACATTTTTTTTAAGCTATTAATGTATTGACACACCTGTGACATGCTGGTAAAGATGCGGTGATAAACAGAGAAACCGATTGATCAGCGGCTGAAAAATTGTAAAACATAATGGAAAAAGAAAACCTTGAATACGGCCCCGCCGGCATTGAAGAGAAACTGAGACGCCAGCAGAGAATCCTCGATGTGGCAGAGAACCTTTTTGTGGACATGGGCCTGGCGGAAACATCAATGGCGGAAGTGGCGCGCATCACCGGTATCAGCCGGCGTACCCTTTATCGTTATTATGCCTCGAAAGAAGACCTTGCCTTTGCAGTTGAGGAACGGATCTTTGAAACGATTTTTTGTGATATGAGAAAATTTTTCCGTGATCTTTCGGGGACCGGTTATGAAAAATTGACACGTTTTTTTAAAGCCCTGCCGGCATATATTGAAAAACATAAAAAAGAAGTAAAGTTTACCGGGGGCTTTGATCATTATTTCAGCGGCGAATACCCCGCCACGGAAGAAGCCCAGCGTTTCATACAGATGATAAAAGAGGGGGGGAATCCCCTGGCGGAAATTATCGAAGAGGGCAAAAAAGACGGTTCGGTGCGCAGCGATATTGATACCTGGCTGGTGTCACGCACCATAGGCAATGTTATTATCAGCATGGCCCAGCGTATTGTTATCAGGGGCCATCATATAGAGCATGAACAGGAGGTATCTCCTTCGGCGCTTCTTGAGCAGCTGATGCATCTGCTCATGTCATTTTTGAAACCGGAGAGAGAGTAAGGGACAGAATCACTCAGGAGGAAAGGCTATGAAAGAAAGACCTGACTGGGAAAATCCTGAAATATACAGAATAAACCGGGAAGATCCCCACGCGACACTCATTCCCCTGGAGGGCATCGAAGAATGTGGTGCGGAAAAAAAGAGGTTTAAGAAAAGTCTCAACGGCAGATGGAAGTTCACCTGGTCGCAGAATCCGTCAGTGCGCCCCGCGGATTTTTACCATCCCGGTTACGATGATTCCACCTGGAGGGAAATCGATGTCCCCTCACTCTGGCAGCTCCAGGGATATGGCATACCCATTTATACCAACATTAAATATCCTGAAAGTCTCTGCACATTCAGGTTTCCCCGCATATCCCGAGAGTATAATCCTGTCGGTTCATACCGGCATACATTTGCCGTTCCCGCGTCATGGAAGGGGCGCAGGATTTTCATCTGTTTTGGAGCCGTCAAGTCTGCCTTTTATCTCTGGATAAATGGAGAGAAGGTGGGGTACAGCCAGGGTTCCATGATGCCCCATGAATATGATATTACCGGCTTTGTCAATGACGGGGAGAATTTTCTTGCCGTTGAAGTTTACCGCTGGTCAGACGGAAGTTACCTTGAAGACCAGGATATGTGGCGCATGAGCGGGATATTTCGCGAGGTTTTTATCTGGTCTGCTCCACAGGTGCATATCCGTGACTACTTTGCCCGGTGCCTTCTCGATGATACCCATACGTCGGGTATCATCGATATCGACTGTGAAATAAAGGGCTATGATGATGCCCCTTCGGGGGAAGTTGAAATCAAGGCCGAATTGTTCGATGAAAAGGGGCGGCGTCTTACCACGAATGTTCCCCTGAGAAAGAAGGTGAAGGCTTCACCGGGAATGACCACGTGCTGCCATATCTCAGGCACCGCCCCGTCAGTGTCTCCCTGGTCGGCGGAAGTTCCCGCCCTCTACCGCCTGGTACTGACCCTTTACGGCCCCGGCGGGGAAGTCACAGAAACCCTTTCTTCCATGGCGGGTTTCAAAAGGGTTGATATTATTAAGGGGGAGCTGCTTATCAACGGTGTGCCTGTGATACTTCGCGGGGTGAACCGCCATGATTTTGATCCGCGTTACGGGTGGGCCGTACCTTTCGAAGTAATGAAAGAAGATATCCTTCTCATGAAACGCAACAATATAAATGCCGTGCGTACCAGCCATTATCCCAATGATGAGCGCTTTTATGATCTCTGTGACCGCTACGGCCTCTACGTTATGGACGAGTGTGACCTGGAGACTCACGGCCTGCGCATGCGTCTTCCCCGCAGCAGGCCTGAGTGGGCAGGGGCATGTGTTGACCGCATGGTGCGCATGGTACACCGCGACAAGAATCATCCTTCAATAATTATCTGGTCCCTGGGCAATGAGGCGGGATACGGCGAGACCTTTCGCCTCATGAAAAAGGCCACCCTCTGTATCGATACAAGCCGTCCCGTACACTACGAGGGTGACCATCACCTGGACATATCCGATTTTTTCAGCACCATGTATTCTACGCCGCAGGAGCTCGAAGAATCAGGCCGTTTTCTCAAAACACGTGTCGGCAGGGGGGAGCGCACCCTTCTCGATCCCGGCACAATGGTCAAACCGGAACAGTACCGTGAACTTCCCCGCATACTCTGCGAGTACGCCCACTCCATGGGCAACAGCCTTGGCAATTTTCAGAAGTACATGGATGTGTTTGAAAAATATTCCAACTGCTGCGGCGGTTTTATCTGGGATTTTGCCGACCAGTGTCTCCTTGCGCGCAACCCTGACGGTGAGGAGTACTGGGCCTATGGTGGCGATTTCGGTGATGAACCAAATGACGGCGCCTTCTGCGCCAACGGTATTGTCATGCCTGACCGTTCAGACAAGCCGGCGCTTTTCGAGGTGAAAAAGGTCTACCAGCAGATTTCAGTGAGCGAAACAGGAGAGGGGACCTGGACCATCAGGAACAGGTATGATTTTATCGACCTTTCCTTTGTGACGGGCACCTGGGAGCTTCTTGAAAACGGTGAGATTTTGAGGGAAGGTAAACTTCCCCCCCTGAAAAACCTGCCCGGTGAAGAGGTGACTCTGCAGTTGCCCCTTGATGTGCCGCAACCTGTTCGCGGCGGGCGGTATCATGTCACATTCAGGTTCGCTCTCAAGGCAGACCAGCCCTGGGCCGCGGCGGGGCACGTGGTGGCATGGGACCAGTTCGAACTGAAGATCGATGCGGGGAAGAAGCCGATGCCCCCGATGCAGCTGCGGCGTTCCCTGCAGCTCGATGAAAGAAAGGACACGGTAAAGATATTTACTGAACTTTTTTCATGTACCTTTGACAAGAGAATGGGGTCTCTCGTTTCGATACTTCTTGACGGCCATGAAATGCTGCGCGGCGCCATTGAACCGAACTTCTGGCGCGCCCCCACTGACAATGATATTGCCTACGGTAATTATTTTTCTTTTCTCTATCGTCCCGGCCCGTGGAAGAGGGCGGCGGAAAAGAGAAAGCTGAAAAAGTTTTCCGTTGTCAAGCGGGGTGACAGGATCATCAGTGTTGAGGTCCATGAGGCTGTCCCCGGCGGGCGCGGCCCACTTGTTACGAACTATATTATTCATGGCAGTGGTGATATCGTTGTTGAAAGCCGGTTTGTCCCTTCAAGGGACATGATCCATTTCGGCATGACCCTGCGGGTGAGCCGGCTTCTCGATACTGTCACCTGGTTTGGCCGCGGGCCCCACGAAACTGAGTGGGACCGCAAAAGCGGCGCCCCCGTGGGGATTTACAGTAAGAGCGCCGATGAAATGCCCCATGATTATGTCCGCCCCCAGGACAACGGTAACCGCACCGATGTTTCATGGGTCACCCTGCGCAACCGTGATGGCGGGGGAATGTTATTCTCTGATGAGGGGGGTACCCTTTTGAATTTCAGTGTCTGGCCATATACATGTGAAGACCTTGAAGGGGCGGGGCATCCCTGGCAGCTGCCATGGCGGGATTTTCTTACGGTAAACATGGGCCTCCGTCAGCGCGGGGTGGGAGGGGATATCCCCGGTATTCACCAGGTGCATGATGAGTTTAAACTGAAAAAGAACGAGGAATACCGCTATGCCTTCAGGATACGGGCCCTCTCACCTGGAGATTCTCCAGAAGACTACCTGAAGTATCGGCTCACCTGAATTATGCGAAATTTTGGCGCGAAACGTGAAATTGAAGGCGCGAAAGCGCTTTCGCGCCTTCAATTTCGCGCCTTCGATGTCGCAAAAAAAACTATGCTTCTTCTACAATCTTCTGGTGAGGTTCCACCATTTTTGCCTTGAACATTTTTCTCACCGCGTTGCGGGCATTGGGGTCTTTCATGGCTTCGATCATCTTTTCGCTGAAGGGATCTACTTTGGGAAAATCATAGTAGCCGTGTGACTCGTAGTGGTTGTGGTCTCCCTGGAAAACGAAGCGGAGGCGGCCGAAGACATCATCGCGGAATATTTTCATGCCCCCCACGCCGAGAAATGTTGGCGGCCTCTGGTAAGATTTTTCAAGAAAATATTGGGTTCTCTTTGCCGTGGTCTGAATCAGTCCTGTTATCTCTTCGGGGCTGCTGTATTCGTCGGTAATAAACCCTGTGAGATTGGAACGCTGCCATTCAATATAGGCCTGGAGAATTTCCTGGAGGTAGCCGAGCTGCCTGAAGGGGCCTGAAAGAATAAAACCGACCTGCTTGCCCGTCAGTGACGGTGTGTGGGTGTTAAAAAATGACCTGTCAATGAACTGCTTCATCTGCCATGAGAGGTACCGTCCCTTGAGGCTCGAGGCAAAGAAGATAACGTCTGCTTTTTTGAGCCTGTTGACGTAAAAGTCCCGGTGCTCGTCAGTGTTGTCATAGTTGCATTCATAGTCGGGGCCGCATTCGCAGCAGCCGAGGCATCCCCCGCGGATGTCAAGGTCTTCGAGGGAGACTGTCTCGACAGGAGAGGTAAACTGTGATGCAAGGGTTGTGACCATTGCGGCCAGTGAAGGGTTCTCTGTCAGTGAATCAGCCAGTATGAGGACCTTTTTGTTTTTCAGGTCCATGGAGATGGTCTCACTGCTGCCCTCGTATTTAATGGTATTGTCCACCAGGGGCTCGTAGAGTCGGTATACCGCCTCGCTGCCGGTAACGGCATGTACCAGGTTCTGTCCAAAGGCAAGTACCTGGGGATGGTGTTCCTTCTGCGGGAGGTCAAAGAGGTCAGGAGAGAAACTTTCCACTACCTTCATTCCCAGGTCTTCGCAGGTGGCGCGCATGTAGTTATGGGCGGTATGGTCAAAGAAGTGGATGGACGTGGTAATAATGGAACAGTACTTGTCTTTAAAAGCACCGGCAAGTTTTTTTTCATGGATCAGTTCTATGAAATGCTTGTACTGTGACGGTACGGTGAGAACGTAGAGGGGGACAGACCATACCACCGCGTCAGATGTTTTTACATCTTCGATGATTTCATTAAGAGATTCTTCGTCCTTTGCGATTTTTTTGATTCTCCGTGCCACGTGATGCACGGAGAGTGAAAATTCCGGGTTTTTCTTTTCAATAAATTTCAGTGACTGCAGGGTGATGCTCAGTTCCCCCTTGGGGCTTCCGTTCAGTACCGTGATTTTCATGATTTTTCTCCTTACTGTATCTTTGTTGTTATTTAAAATTTTCTTTGAGAAACGTCTGGTGCCACTGCACCATAAAGTGCAGGTAGTCTATGCCATGTTGCAATGTCGCCATCTGGTAGCTGTCTATATTATGTTTTGACAGTTTTTCCTGGAGAGCTTCCAGCTCCTCTTTTTTGGTCTCAAGATCTGAAATGAAATTTTCAAAGAGTTTTTTCCGTGTTGAAGGGGAGAGGTGGGAGAGAAAGAATGTTCTCAGAAGTGACTCCTGTTTCATTTTATCCACGGGGAGCCTGTCGTTAATCCACTTCATGAAAACTTTTTTTCCTTCTGCCGTGATCGTATAGAGGACCTTTGCCCTGCCATGTTCGGTCCTCTCCTCTTTTGTTGCCAGTCCATCCCTGACGAGTTTCTGAAACGCAGGATATATACTGCCGGCGCTGGTATTGAAAAAGAAATCTGTACTTATTTCCATTGATTTCTTGATGTCGTACCCTGTTTTGGGGCCTTCGAGGAGAAAGCCGAGAATGATTTTATCCTGCATGTTGAACCTTTATATATACTTGATATATATCGCTTTGATATATATCAAGTATATATATGAAAAGGTGAATCGTCAAGAAATAATTTCAGGGGGGGGAGTGGGTGATTGGCATAAATGGAAAAGAAATGGTCCCTGTGGCAAAAATACTTGTTGAGTAGAGTGGGTTCAAAAAGAACTTGACGATTTTTCTGACTCTGTTATTTTTTTCAGTTGTTTGGTGGCTGGAGTCAGGCAACTGCTGATGAGTGATTGGTGCATGTTCTTGTGCTAAGTGAATCCAAAATTTTATGAACATATGTTTAAACGATATTTTTAAAATAAAATTTTTAATAAGTTTAGCAACAAAGGTGAATTATGAAAATAAAATGGTATGTAACTTTATTTTTGACTTTTTCAATGACCCTTGCGTTCAGTGCCTGTGAGAGCAGCGGTGATAATGATTCAAAAGATACAATAGAGAAACAGACTTCCCTGATCAGTCCATCAGGGGGTACAATCAGTTCCGATAGCGGTGCATGGGAACTTGAATTTTTGCCAGGTGCAGTTGCGGAATCACGTGAGATTACCGTATCTATCCTGGAGGATGGAACCAAGTCGGTACCTGAAGGTTTTCTCTCCGTATTTCCTGTATTTGAATTCAATCCACATGGCATTGAGTTCGGTAAAGATGTTACTCTGAAACTCAACTATGAACAGGGAGACATGATTGAGGATGGAATAGAAGAACGCCTGGTATCTTTTTATTATCTGAGCGACGATGGCAGCCTTGAAAAAGCACAATCAACACTCAACACAGCAGAGAATTATATTGAAGTTAAACTTCCTCATTTTTCTTTTGGCATTTTTCTTACTGCTGCAGTTAGTCTGGTTAATAATGGAAGCCTGACTAATGAAGTAATTGTTGGTATGATTGCCGACATGGTGGTAGAAGAATTAAATTCAATGACAGAAGAAGAACGTGAGACATTCATTGAAGAAAACAGCGATATCCTTGATCCCTTTTCTGAAAAAGTTGAAGAAATTCTCACGGAGAATCCTCTGGACGAAATCATTCATCCTGAGTGTATGTTTTATCAGGATTTAGACTGTGACGGATATGGAAATCCCGATGTCTTCATTGTTGCGGAAACAGCTCCGATAGGATATGTTGAAAATAATACTGACTGGGATGATTCAAACGATAACATTTATCCCGGCAATACAGAAATTGTTGACGACCTTGATAATGACTGTAATGGCATTATCGATGATGTCGGCAGCTACCAGGCAGGAGATATGATTACGTTCACTCTGGACAGCATGACCTTTGCCTTTGCCTATGTACCAGGAGGCATTACCTTTCCCACGGGAGTCGATGACAACGGTGACGTTGATGGAGACGGCTCTGTGGATAGGGGGGTAACTGCTACAGTAGACAACGCCTATTGGATAGGTGAAACAGAGGTGACCTATGAGTTGTGGTACAGGGTATACTCATGGGCCACTGACCCTGCCCGTGGAGATGGTCAGTATTCTTTCACCTTTAAGTATACTGAATCCTTTGGTTATTATACACCCCGTGCGGGTAATGACGGGATTCCTGGACAGGATATCAACAGCCAGGAACCGGTGACCCGTGTGAACTGGCGCCATGCAATGGTGTGGTGTAATGCCCTGACTGAATGGTATAACGCGCATAACGGAATAGCAGAGGATCTTGACTGTGTCTATTATTCAGACAGTGCATTCTCTACACCTATCAGAACCGCAACCGAATCAGAGACCATAACCTGGGAACCTGGAGAAGGAGAACACGACGGCACACAGGATGACCCGCATGTTAAGGATAACGCAGCCGGTTTTCGTTTACTGACAAACAATGAGTGGGAACTGGCGGCACGGTGGCGGAATGATGATACAAATACCGTTTCTGGATATATTGACCCCTGGTTTACTACAGGCAATTCAGCAAGCGGCGCAACGACGTATTATGATGACTATAGTGGTGGCTCATATGAACCGGCCCTGTCTGCCAATAATCTTATAGGTGTTTATTTTTTTTATGGAGATACTTATGAGGAAACGGGGGTGGACGGAACCGCTATTGTAAAGAGTAAAACCAATGGTGCAAATGCCCTGGGCCTGTATGATATGAGTGGGAACCTTTGGGAATGGTGTTTTGACTGGGACCCCTCATCGGCCGGTGAAAAACGTGTTGAACGAGGAGGAGGCTGGCGTAGCGGTTCATTCTCTATCCAGGTTGGGTATTTTGGGTCTCTTACTCCCACCGAAACGGGAGACAGTATAGGCTTCCGTATCGCGAGATCCGCGCAGTAACGTTTTAATATAGTTGTAGTGATAGATAGTTTTAAAGACCGATCTGTCATGTTTCCCCATCTCTGTTTATTTTTATCAATTGTGTAATCTCTTTTTTATTCTCAACAGTTCCCGCATGCCGGGAACTGTGGGGATTTTTTCCTTATCTGCTTGACGATCTAAGTATTTTATATTACTTTGTAATATAAAGTTACTTTGTGATGTAAAGTTACGGGAGGCAACAGTCGCTATGTCTGAGGAAAAGAAAGAACAGAATATAGACAGGTACGCCCGGGACCTGGCCACCATTAAGTCACTCCTGATGGAAGTGGAAAAAAGGCCCTTTCTCGAGTTCTGGGCATTCTTTACCTGGGCGGGACTTATTTTAACCGGTACGCTTCTTCATTACTGGCTGCGCATTTCGTATAAACTTCCTGAACCTGATATCTTTATCTATGTCTGGCTCCCCCTCTGTATCGTTGCCTCTTTTCTCGAGACAGTGGCATGGCTCAGGAGAATGCAGAAAGAATCGATGCCTCTCATGAACAGTACTGCTGTCAAACTCTTTATCGGCATGGGGGCCATGATGATTGCCATGGGGCTTTTCCTGGTAATCTCCGCAAAGGCTACCGGGTATTGTTATGTGCCCCATATCGTTCTTGCCATGTATGGCATCTTTATTCTTTATTTCGGGCAGATCTCCCACGGTTTTTATTTCGGCGCAGGGTATTTTCTCATTCTCTTTGCGGTATTGCTTTATCTTCTTCCCGTGCCGAAAGACCTGGCATACCTTGCAGGCGGCACTGTACTGGCCCTTACCTTTGCCGTGACGGGAGAAGTGACACGCCGTGTCGAGAAAGGAAAAAAATGAACCCCGAAGAACTCTTCACCCAGTTCGATAACGTTTTTTTCGAAAAGACCCGCCTTTCCATAATGACGGTTCTCTACAAAGAAGAAATGGCTTCTTTTAATCGACTTAAAAAAATTATGGGGGGAAGTGACGGCGCCATCTACACGCACCTGCAGAAACTGCAGGATTCAGAGTACATAACCCAGAAAAAAGAGATTATCGGCAGCAAGGTACAGACCTTCTATTCCCTGACTTCCAGCGGGCGTAAGCTCTTTAAAAAATATCTCGCCTTCATGGAAGAAATGATCACCAGTCATAAGTAGGGAAGTCGACTCACTTTCATCATTGATGTCTTTTTCATTTTTCCCTTGACCTTTTTTTCCTTCAGTTCCATATAGATGGCTGGCTGGTCATAGAATGTATCATGGCCGTATTTCAGGCAGCCGGACTTTGGGAGAGACACATTTTAAAGAGACAGTTCATAGTATTCACTGCCGCGACCGTAATTTTTTTTGCGCCGCAGGCATCCTTTGCGCAGAAGGTCCACCAGCACGGTCCCCTGTTTAAGGTGTCATATTCACCCTTC
>CAZHNW010000031.1:0-36634 GCA_964534225.1 uncultured Leptospirales bacterium
AATTTAACAATGGGTGGGAGTGCACAAGTGTGCTAATCCCCACCCTCAAATACTTGATAATATTGTCAACAAAAGAAAAACTGATTAACACAGGTAAAATATATAAAACAATACTGAAAGGATTTATCCATGCTAAACACGAAAAAGACAGCTGTTGCCATTATCACCCTGGTCATTGTACTCACAATACCCCTCTCAGCCGCTGCAGAAAATAAATTCGGCGCCGGGATCATCATTGGAGAGCCAACGGGCATCTCCCTGAAATATCTCGACTTTGCTTCAGGCATCGCCTGGTCACTGCAGAACCACCTTCACATACACCTCGACTACTGGATCTATCAGGATACTATTAAAAAGCCGGTAGACTGGTTTATCGGTGCAGGGATAAAATTCCGTTACATGTCACGGGACAGCAAGGACCGGGGGGAGAATGACAATGCCTTCGGTCTGGGCCTACGTATCCCCATAGGGGTACAGTGGTTCGTCATCCCTGAGGTAGAAATATTTGCCGAACTTGCCCCGGGGATTTCACTTCTCCCAGGAACGGATTTCGACATCGACGGAGGTCTCGGGGCGCGTTACTACTTCTTCTGATTTTTCACAACAATCAACGGTATTTTATTGCAGCACCCAGAAAAATTCGATGTGACAGGTACTGTTCTGTCTCTGTTGAGGTGGTCGCGGTGGGGCCGGGGTAGGAAGTATTACTCTCTGTAGTAAAAGAATTCCCCCATGAGAGCATGTACGAAACGGAGAGCTTGACATAGCGAAAAACATAAACGGCTCCCCCCGCATCCAGGCCGACATTGAAATAATTCCCGGAATCAACACTCACAGTGGCGCCGCAGAAAAAAAAGGCTCGAAGGGGGAAGATAAGGGTCATCCCTCCCCGAAAAAGATGTTTATGGATGCCCTCAAGCCCCTCCATCTCTGTATAAAGAAAAGTATACCCTGCATCGAGACTGAAGGTATCGGAAACAATACGAGATACTTCCAAAAAAAAATCTCCCGAACCAATCCTCTCTGTCACACCATCGAAAAAATATGACGTCCCGTTCCCTCCCGCCTCAAGGGAAAATGACCATTTGCTGAAATCCAGGGTCACTCCACCGCGTCCCTCAAAACGCCGATACTGTTCATCTCCGGCATACCCCCACAGGGAACACGAGAAAGCCACCGAATCCGAAAAGCGAATTTCACCCTCTGCACCCATGCGGTGAAGATCCACGGATTTTACCGCCCCTTCTGTATCTGAAATCTGGTAATTAAAATAACGTGAATACCCGGCGGAAAGATCAACCATCTGCCACCGGTACCCCCCCTTCAGGTAGAGACGGTGATACCAGTAGGGATCGAAAAGACCGGTACTGTAACCACTCTTTACTCCCCCCTCAAGAATAAGGGGAAGTAACGGCTTCCCCTTAAGGACTGACTGCGCGAAGGGAAACGACAGCAGAAGCGACAGGATAATTTTTATATACTTTTCACGTTTCATGCCAACACTTTTCATAAACCACATAACTATATCAATGACAGGCCCCTTTCCGGACCTGCCATGAATTACATCCTACCGAATTTCACCAGAAATGCAATATTATTTACTGGTCACGCTGGCCCCTTCTCATTTCTTTCCGGGCCTGGTCACGCATCTCTTTGCGGTACTCATGCCGGAGCTGCCGTTTTTCTTCGGCGGAGTCCTTTTTCTGATCACGAAGTTCCTGCCGTGTTCGAAGGCGTTTTTCCTTTCTCAGCTTTTCTCCTTCCAGGTTCTCATTCTCTCTCAGGCGTGTCCTGTCTTCCGTTCTGGTTCGCAGCTGATCCCTGTCAGCAGTAGTATCTTCTGCTGTAAGGGGAGCACTGACCAGAAAAAAGGCTGTAATGATAAAGGTACATATTTTTTTCATTGACTTCCTCCTCGTTTTCCATTCCTCTTTTGTATCTCACTGATATTACAGGGCAGATAAATAATACGGTCACATTTTTTATGCTGGAAGAAAAAAAAATATCACACCTCTACCATCTGCACGGCAGGGAACTCTTCGTCTACCTCCTTCGCCTTACAGGGAACCATGAGATGGCAGAAGATCTTCTGCAGGAGACTTTTACTTCCCTTATTGATTACAGCCGCAGAAACGATGTCGATGAAAAAACCGTGCGAGCCTTCCTTTACAAAACGGCCCATAACATGGCGGTCAATGCCCTGAAAAAAGAAAGCCGTTCAATACCCACAGAAAAAATCACAGCCACACCGGCCCCCTCCTCCGTTGAGGAAGATGCCGATGCGGCCATGCTGCATGAAGAAATCTACCGCATTCTGAACAGGCTCCCGGCGCGGGACCGGTCCATCTTTATCATGAAAAAAGAAAACCGAATGTCCACGGGTGAAATTGCCGCAATGACGGGAGCAGGCGAGCGCACCGTGCGTCGCAGCCTTGAACGCACCCTGAGGATACTGGCAGATGAACTACAAAAGGGTGGCTTTCTCTCCCCCGGCACAATTTTTATGACCGTTTTATTTATCCTGCCTGTATTATTAGAAGGAGAGATACATCTGTCATGACGAAACATATCAGCCATAAAAAATTAATACAAATTGCCCTGCAGGGACCCGGTGCTGTTGAAAAAAACCGTCACCTGAAAAGCTGTGCCTCCTGCAGAAAAAAAGCTGAAGAATACCTGCGCCTTCTTTCCGTCTCTCCCGGAGAAATACCGGCACCCTCGCCACATGTCGAGGAACGCATTCTGGCCCATGCCCGAAAAACCCCGGTACAGACCACGGCTCCCGTGCAGCACCCGGCACCTGCTTTTCTTTCCTGGCAGGCAGGTATCGTCGCCGCCACAATTCTGATTGGGGTCACAGGCTTTTTCCTCTTTAAGACCGGGGCTCCTGTTCACAAGACCCTCACCATTATACCCCACAACGGTACCTTTACTGTCAACGGCATCCCTCAAAGAAAAACCATTACTGTCAAAGAAACTGAAAAGGCAATCTCCATAAAAGGGAGAGCCCGCATAGAAAAGAAAAACCACTTTTCCCTGATCATGTCTGAGAAAAGTGAACTCCATATCACAATGGGAAAACAGAAGAAACCCGTCTCTGCCATTATCTCTCTTTCCAGTGGAGAAATCCTTGCCCATGTCATAGCCCGTGCAAAAACAGATAAGCAGAGATATCTCTTTCGAACCCCCCATGCCGAGCTTCGTATCACCGGCACACGCTTTCGCCTCCGTTCACATAAAGCGACCTTCATCGACCTGCGGGATGGGTCGCTTACCATTACCGCTCTCTCCTCAGGGGAAAGAACAATCCTCTCTGCGGGTCAACGCTGTATGATCTCTTCCCGCGGCGAGATATCCCATCCCGGTTCAGAAAAAAAACATCTCTTAGAGAAAACAAAAGATACCCCTGATACTTCTTCCCTGGAGAATAAACAGAAAAAAACAATCAAAAAACTACGCAGGGAGAGTGATATGAAGGATGAGATGCGCAATGAACGCCGCCAGATGCAACGGGACATGCGCAGCGAACACCGGCGCATGCAACGGGAAAAAAGGCGCCTCCATGGACATTAATTTATCTAAATGGTATAACAACATTTCATTGACAGATCTCTATTATGCATTATAGTGATAGTATTCTGAAACCAGGGTTTCTGCCATGTTCAACATAAAAAAGTATACCTTTATCGTTTCCATCCTGTTTGTTCTACCGTACCTGCACGGCGAAGAGGTACGCCTGCCTGACAAAGGGAAAAACATTAAAAACAGCTACAGTATCGATGAACTGGTCTCCCGCAGCCTGAAAAACTATGAACTGCTGAAAAAGGCCCGAAAAAAAATCAACCGCTACCGCCACGCCCGTGATCAGGCTGGAACCTGGGAAAACCCGCAGATAAGCGCCAGTGCGGGTTACAAGAAGGATACATCTTCGGGCTATCTCTACGGGCTGACCCTCTCCCAGTCAATCCCCTGGCCCGGGAAAAGAAACTCCCTCCAGGCAATGATACAAAAAGAACAGGATATGGCGCGCCTGGCTCATGAAGAGATGAAACTCTATGTCAGTCACGAGGTAACGCGCCTCGCCTTCCGCTACAGTGCCCTGAAGGCCATGGAATCCCATGCCGGCGCAAGGCTCAAAAGACTCCGCCTTGTCGGAACCTTTCTGCGCAACAGAAAAATCCTTTCACCGGACAAGATCGTAGAAAGAAACATCATACAGGGGCGCGTGCGAATCCTCGAAAAAAACATGGCGGAGACACGTCAGCGCGCCCGACAGGCCCTGACAGATCTGAATCTCTTCACCTGTTTCTGCCTCCCCTCAAATGACTTTCCCGCCATTACCCTTGACTGGTACCGTACAATGCCCCCTGTCTCCCTCGATGGCCTCAAAACAGCAGCTTTGAAAAAAAACTTCCAGATACGACAGGCAGATATCATCATTGCCCGGGAAATGAAAAAAATTGATTTCGCCCGAAAAAAAAGTAATCCTGACCTGACTGTTTCCCTCTTTTTCAACGAGGAAAATACCGGCACACCTGAACGCAGCATCGGCGGCGGCATATCCCTTCCCCTGCCCCTTCTCAACCGCAACAGGGGGAAAATCCGCCAGGGCCAGACCGATCTCGGCATTGCCCGCCTCAACAGCCAGTACCTGCAGCGCAGGCTGGGGCGCCGCCTCGAAAATCTCCTGGCACATTATGAGACAACCTCTCTGCTCCTTGAAAAATTTCCCCTTAAAAGCATGGAAGCAGTTAAAGGAGAAACAGGATATGCCTACCGTGAATTCATCCGCGGAAGGGTAAGCCTTGCAAACTACCTTAACATGGACGAACAGGCCCATGAAATCATTGAAGCAGTGTATGATACCCAGCTTCGTATCGTGACGCTCTATACCACCCTCAAGTTTCTCGCAGGAGAACAATAAAAAGCAAGGAAGGTAGCGATGATCAATAAAATGTTTTCATGGGCACTGACCCACCGCTACACGGTACTCATTATCTTTCTTGGCATCATCGTTGCCGGCATCTATGCCATGACCCGCCTCACCATTGATGCCGTCCCTGACATCACCAATGTTTCCGTCATGGTCAATACCAAAACAGGGGCACTGGCCCCTGAAGAAATCGAAAAAAATGTTACCTTCCCCATTGAGACCGAGCTGGCGGGGCTTCCGAACGTACAGGACATCCGTTCCCTCTCAAAGTACGGGCTTTCCCAGATCATTGTTGTTTTTTCTGATGAAACAGATATCTATTTTGCCCGCCAGCAGGTGGCTGAACGCCTCCAGACCGTGGCGGGGTCACTTCCCCCCGGTATAACCCCTGAACTGGGGCCCATCTTTACCGGCCTTGGGGAAATATTCATGTATGTACTCGTACCGAAAAAAAACTCTCCCCTGGCAAAAAAATCTGAAAAGGAACGCCTCCTCTACCTGCGCACGGTACAGGACCTCTACATCGCCCCGCGCCTGAAAACCGTTCAGGGCGTGGCGGAAGTCGAATCAAACGGCGGATTCAAAAAGCAGATTCATATCAATGTAAACGCCCGTCGCATGGAACAGTACGGTATTGGCTGCCACCAACTCACGGAAAAACTGGAAAACCTCGGCGAAAACTACGGGGGCGGCTACATTCAGCAGAAGGGCAGCCAGATCATCGTCAGAACCGTAGGCCGCATCAGCAACCTAGAGGCGATCCGTAACATGCCGGTAAAACTGAACGTCTTCGGTGCCCCGGTGCGCCTGCGGCAGGTTGCCACTGTCACAAAAGGTCATGAACTCCGTGTCGGTGCTGCCACCTTTGCGGGAGAGGAAACGGTCCTCGGTACGGTCCTTATGCGCATCGGCGCCAACAGCCGCGACGTGGCCCTTGACGTGGGCCAGAGGGCACGCTCGATAAAACTTCCCCGTGATGTAGAAATGAAAGTGCTCTACGACCGCAGCTTTCTCGTCAATGCCACCATTGACACGGTGACCCTCAATCTCATCGAAGGGGGCCTTCTTGTTATTGTTATTCTCTTTCTTATTCTCGGAAATATTCGCGCCGCCTTCGTGGTGGCCCTGGCCATTCCCCTTTCAATGATCGCCGCCTTTACCGGCATGCTCACTACAAAAATTTCAGCCAGTCTCATGAGCCTGGGGGCTATCGACTTCGGCCTCATCGTCGACGGGTCCGTGGTTATCATTGAAAATGTGATCCGCCGCTTTGAAAAGGAAGGGTTACCCCCCGACAGCCTCACCCCGGAGAAGCGCCGCTCCATGACCCTGGAAGCATGCCAGGAGGTGGGCACACCTGTAGTCCTTGGTGTCTTTATGATCCTGATTGTCTATATCCCCCTGCTTTCCCTTACCGGCATCGAGGGAAAAATGTTTCGCCCCATGGCGGCAACAGTAATATTTGCCCTCACCGCCTCCCTCTTTATTGCGATTTTTCTCATGCCTGTCCTTTCCTATTACCTTATAAAACCCGCTGCGTCGCAGAATGAAAAAAAAGGTTTTCTTACACGGATCATGGAAAGGGGCTACCAGCCGGTACTTGATTTCTCACTGAAAAGCAGAAAGATACTGATTCCCTCGACCCTGGTAATTGCCCTTCTCTCTATTCTGCTCTTTATCAATCTCGGCTCTGATTTTATTCCCCAGCTCAACGAGGGAGACATGGTCATCGGCCTGGTTCGCGATACAAGCATGGGCATCGACGAGTCGGTGCGGCAGCAAAAAATTTCAGACAGGACAATCAAAAAATTCGGGGAAGTCAAAACCGTCTTCTCCCGCATGGGCACCCCGGAGTCGGCAACTGATCCCATGGGGGTCAACTTTGCCGACACCTTTGTCATCCTCAAAAAGGACCGAAGCGCCTGGCCAAAAACAGAAAAGGGGCATCGCCGCAGTAAAGATGAACTCTTTCAGGCCATCAGGTCCTCCATCAACAAAACCATGCCGGGGCAGGAAATATCCATGACCCAGCCCATCGAAATGCGCTTTAACGAAATCCTCGAGGGAAGCCGCGCCGACATCACCCTGCGCTTATTCGGCCCCGACCTGGACCGCCTCCTCGAAATGGTTGAAAAGGCAAAAACAATTCTCGAAAAAATACCCGGCGCAGAGTCTGTTGAGATGGACGCCCTCACGGCCCTGACCAAAAGCCCCGTTCTCGATCTTGTTCTTGATCATGACCGGATATCAGAATACGGCCTCTCTCTGAAAGATGTGAACAAATCCTTTACTGTTGCCATGAGCGGCATGGAGGTGGGATACTTTTACGAAGGAGACAAGCGCTTTCCCATCGTGGTACGCCTTGCCGACAACCTGAGATCCAGTACCCGGGCCATAAAAAACATTCCAGTGACCCTTCCCCACGGGGGCACTGTCCCCATCGGGCAGCTTGCCCGCATCAAAACGCGCCGGCAGGTCACCACCATCGCCCGGAGCCGCGCACGCCGCTACGCTGCCGTTTCCATCAACCTGCGCAACAGGGATACTGAAAGTTTCGTGAAAGAGGCACGGGAAAAAATCGCAAAGGGACTGACATTCCCCGAAGGCTATGAACCTGAATGGGGGGGGCAGTTCAAAAACCTTGAATCCGCACGCCGGCGCCTGCTCATTCTCATCCCCGTCATCCTTTTTGTTCTTTTCATTATACTGGTCCGCACATTCGGAAACTTCAAGCAGGCCCTCCTTGTCTTCAACAGCATTCCCTTTGCCGTAACCGGGGGTATTATCTTTATCTATCTCCGCGGCATCCCCTTCTCTGTTTCCGCCGGGGTGGGATTCATTGCCCTCACCGGTATTGCCATCCTCGATGGCATGGTCCTGGTAAGCTTTTTCAACCAGCTTCGTGAAGAAGGGCATACTGTCCGCGACGCCGTCAGGGAGGGGGCCATGATACGCCTGCGCCCTGTTATCATGACAAGCCTTGTTGCCATGCTCGGTTTCATCCCCATGGCCTTTAACACGGGGCTCGGGGCGGAAGTTCAGAGGCCCCTGGCAACGGTTGTCATCGGGGGGCTTATTTCATCCACGATACTGACACTACTCCTCCTGCCCACCCTCTATTGCTGGCTCGAGTCACGGGAGGAACGTCTTTTCAACAGGGAAATAGAAATAAAATAACAGGATCACCCGCTGCCCCTTAGCGGGAGGCAGCGGACTCTTTCCTGATGGCCTTCATGTAACTGCTGCAGTGCATACTGTACGAACGAAAGATCTCGGCGAGAGACCGGTTCATAACATCAATTGCCTTTTTCCCCTTTTCTTTTCGTATCACTTCAAGAAGATTCTGCAGCTCCCTGGATCCACTCACCTCAAAAGAAGGATCAGATACCATTTTTTTTGGTACGTATGACTCGATTATTTCATCAATCCCGTCAGCCCTCTCGTAAGCCTCCGCTGATGCCACCTCCCGGGGGAAATTATCCGTGTACGGAACGGTCTCCACAGGATTTCTCAATGCCTTGAAGAAAGGATGATCCTTTGATCCTGACAGGTATGCCCCCCTGGCAATAATCTCCTGGTACTCCTCCAGGACAGTATGACGGTTTGAAACCAGCTGCACTGCATTATTCTTGCTCTCAGGAAAACCGATCATTGCCTTGAGATTGATCCATATCATACGCAGTGTAGAGACCCCCGGCAGGGGTGTCACGTGATAGGGCATGGAAAGATCCCCCAGGTAATGCATGCCCCATCCCATAAAACGCCATCCCCAGTAAATATGGCCCCTCTGAAAGGCAAAGACCGCCAGTTCCTTAAAGAGATGAATACGGTATTCCGGGTATGTTTTTTTCAAAAAGGGGCCGAAAAAATAGAGAATCCACGGCTCGTGATAGAACCCCATATGAAATGGGGCCTGGCTGCCATAATCGAGATTCGGGTTGCCGAAGGACTGGAGCCCGAACCCATACACCGCACCAAAGGGGGTCTTGTTGTCACTGAAAAGCCCCAGGTCGAAACCGTAATCCGGCTCATCACTTGCCGTGGCAAGGACATGGAGAGGAGAAAGCAGCTCACCCCTTCTTACCGCCACATAGTGTATACGGTTCATGAAAGAGGGGTCCTTTAAAACAGATATCTTCTTCGGGTCGAAACGCCGCCCCCTCAGTTTCTCACCGGGTAGACGCTGAAGAAAGAGGGGACATCTCATCCCCGGGTTCATCCTGATGGCCCGGAGAAAACGGTCAACAACATCAGACGTTGAACCCGTTGCCCGAAAGGCCAGGCTTTCCGGACGTGGAGCATAATCCGGCAGATTTTTCCTGCACCATGCCTCCTGGCCAGCGAGGAGTTTTTCCAGTTCTTTCTCCTCGGCGATAAGAAAATCACGCAGAGTCTCCGCCCTTACGGGGGATGCGTTTTTCAACTCCTCTGTTCCTTCAAGGGCCGGAGTGGTAAGCAGTGTATGGTTGTACCACGCATCGGCACTCCGTGGCGCAGAAAAAACCGCCAGCAGCATAACAACGACAACCGTCCCTCTGCTGATCAGTTTCATATTATTTCTGTCTCTGACTAAATTTCTTAACATTTTCTTTTCCGCTCATTATAAGTTATTTTTCACCGTAAAGATGACAGCAGACACTTCCACCCTCTACCTGCCGCGGGACAGGATATTCTTTTTTACAGATATCCATCACATAGGGGCAGCGGGTATGAAAGTGACACCCTGCGGGGGGATTTTCCGGCGAAGGGATCTCCCCCTTCAGGGCGGCAAAGCCATGCTTTCCCGCCTTTACCTCCGGAATAGAGGCAATAAGAGACTTTGTATAGGGATGCATGGGCTCACGATAGAGGGCCAGTGTGGACCGGCTCTCCACAACACGCCCCAGGTACATGACAGCGATCTGGTCGCTCATGTATTCCACCACCGCCAGGTCGTGTGCCACGAAAAGATAGGTCAGGGAGAGACCCCGCTGCACATCGTATCACAGGTACAGTATCTGCCCCTGGATTGAAACATCCAGGGCGGAGACAGGCTCATCGAGAATAATGAACCGCGGGTTCAATGCAATGGCCCGGGCAATACCGATACGCTGCCGCTGCCCCCCGCTGAACTCATGGGGGTAGCGTTCTACATGTTCCGGCCCCAGACCCACCAGGTCCATGAGCTCTGCAAGCCTTTCCCCGATTTCATTCTTCTTCAGGTTCGTATGGATACGCAGGGGTTCCGAGATAATCTTCCCCACGGTCATGCGGGGATTCAGGGAACTGTACGGGTCCTGGAAAACAATCTGCATATTACGGCGAAATTCCCTGAGCCCCTTCCGGTCGAGGCCGCCCACATCGGTACCATCGATAACAACGCGCCCCCTGTCCGGTTCAATGAGGCGCAGTATTGAACGCGCCGCCGTGGTCTTCCCGCTTCCGCTCTCGCCCACCAGTCCCAGGGTTTTACCCTTTTCGATCTGAAAGCTTATGCCGTCAAGGGCCTTTACTTCCCCCCCCTTTGAAAAAAAACCCTTTTTGCGGGTAGAAAAATATTTCTGCAAACCGTCAACTTCTACCATAGACACATCCTGTCCCCTGTAATGGGTTTACCTGAAAATACCGGGGCCTGAAAGACAACGCCCTTTCAAACCCTCCCTGCTGCATCTCAGGCATACATCTTCTCGATCTCATCCTTAAAGTTGTTCAGCACCACCTTCCGTTTCACCTTCAGGGTTGGTGTCATCTCCCCTGTCTCCTCGGTAAGCCTGCGGGACAGGATGGTATATTTCTTTACCCTTTCAAAATCAGAAAGCTGCTCATTGGCCATCGTTATATCCTCATCGATGAGGGCAATAATTTTTTCATTCTTTATAAACTCTTCACCCACCTTTATGCAGAGGGGTGCGGGGCCGTCGTAGTTGTATTCCAGGGCATCTTTGTCATAGGCGATACCCTGGGCCTCACAGTAATCAATAAGGGCGTTGAAATCAGGCACAACCAGGGCGGTAACGAACTTCCTGTCGTCACCGATGGGCACACAGATATCGATCCACTGCGACAGGGAAAAGAGAGACTCCACGCGGGCAGAGGCAACATTCTTGCCCGTGTCAAGGACCATGATGCCCTTTTTACGGTCAACGATACGAATATAGCCGTCCGCCACCTCTTCAACAATATCCCCGGTCTTAAAAAAACCGTCATCGGTAAAGGCCTCCCGTGTCGCCTCTTCGTTGTTCCAGTAACCGAGAAAGACATTCTCTCCCCGGACCAGCCACTCCCCGTCTTCGGCAATGCGCCCCTCCACGCAGTCAGGGAGGCGCCCCACGGAACCGGGAAGGATCTTTCCCTCGACATTCAGGTTTATGGTATTCCATGTTTCCGTAAGGCCGTAGCCCTCCATGATAATCATATTCATGGCGAGAAAGGCTTTACAGAGATCCGCGGGAAGAGAACCCGCAGCAGAAAAGGCCAGGCGGAACCGTCCCCCGAACCGCTCGCGCACCTTTGAAAAAACGAGCCGGTCATAAAGGCGATAACGCAGTTTCAGAAGGGGCCCTGCCCCGGCGGTAAGATCGGTATCTTCTTTAATAGGGATAAAACCGTTTTCATCGGCAACCCTTTCCATCAGGGCGATGCCTGTTTTCATGGCCCTTTCAAAAATGAGTTTCTTCACGGGAGACTCTGAGGTCATTGCCTTCATGGCCATGTAGACCCGTTCATAGATACGCGGCACTGACATAAAAACATGGGGCCTGAAAACCTGCAGGTCTTCAACAATTGTCTTTGGCGTGGAGTAGGCAATGGTAACCCCCGCCATGAGAGCACACCCATGGCCGCACTCCCGCTCATAGGTATGAGAAAGGGGAAGAAAGGAAAGAACAACATCGCCCTCATAAAAACAGGGTGCCATCTTCAGGTCCCGGCATACCGCTGTATTAAATGTCAGGTGAGAGTGCACTGCCCCCTTGGGCATGCCAGTCGTTCCCGAGGTATAGACAATGGTCATGAGATCGGTCATTTCAATGGAACGCCAGCGCTTCTCAACCATGTATCGGTCGCGGGCCATTTTACGGGCTCCCCTTTCACGCAGCTCCGCCATGGTCATGATCCTGTCATCACAGTTTTCGAAATCATCACCAAAGACAATGATCTTTTCAAGGGAGGACATCTTCCCCCAGGCATCAACTGCCCGTGAGAGCTGGTCACTGCCCTGCACATAGAGAAAGCGCGACCCTGAATCATTAATAATATAGGCAAGCTCTTCTGAGGTCAGTGTGGGGTAGACGCAGACAGTCACCGCCGCGGCGGTAAGAATTGAAAAATCCGCATGCACCCATTCAGGGCTGGTATGGGACATTATCGCAGCACGGTCACCTTTTTCCAGGCCCAGGTCCATCAGGCCCGCGGCAAGTTCGTTTGCAATACGCCAGACTTCCGCGTAGGTCAGCGATGAAGTCGACCCGGCGCTGTTTTTCCACCACTGGCAGCGCCAGTGCCCGAAGCGGGAGGCATTGCGGTTCAATACCGCCGGTGCCGTTAACTGTTCAATATACCATTTCTCCGCTGCTTCACTCATAGTTTACCTCACACTTTAGCTTTTCTTTTTTATGCAGGAAGTTTATCTTTCACCTGCCATGACTGTATACCACGCATTATCACCCCGCGGCATTTCTCTGCAAGTCTTATTTTCAGGATAAAATCAGAATACGACAGGATACATCGATAAGAAAAACAGGATCATTCCTTCCCTTTTCGCGTACCGATTCTCTCGATACTGACTAAAAGCCCCTTCCAGAGGGGAAGTAACAGCGCCCATATCAGTTTCAGAAAAAGATAAACGATGACCAGGGGTATGGCGGCGAAGAAAAGAACCACCAGGGCCTTCACCATCCAGATAAAGCCTGCCTTCCCGTAATAGTATCCCATGGAAAAGGCATGGGAGAGGCGCACCGACTCGTGAACCCTGATATTTATATAGCTGTAGAGAATTTTCTTCTGGAGATTACTTTTTCGGCGCTCCACCCTGGCGAGTTTTTCCCGCAGGCTGTCTGCAAGTGTACCGTTACCTGCTTTCGACGCTGAATAAAGCCTGCGGCGCAGAAGATCAGCCCTGTCCGATGAACGCTGAAGCTCTTTTGATACATCATCAGCCTCCACGTTCATATCGATAAGCCGTCCCATCACGGAGACCTTTTCCATAAAAACAGAAAACTTATCAGCGGGAACTTTAATCCGGTAACGCAGGCTGCGGCGCCCGTCACCCCCGACATCAACGGATTCCTTTAATATCTGTGCATCATAATCACCCGCAAGGGTGGCAATATCCCTGCGCGTCTCCTCAGTACTTTCCACTTCGAGATTGACGGTTCCCCTCTTTCGAATGGAATCACCTTTAACGAGGGCAATTTTTTTCTTACCCTTCTGTACCCTCTCCGCTTTTTCCTTTGCGCAACCGGAAAAAATGACCATGAAAAAAGAAAAAACAAAAACCATGGTGGATACTGCTGCCAGTCTTTTTCGCATGACACACACTCCTTTGCAGGGACTGTCGATTCACTTACAAAGACAGTATATACAGACAGCGGTACATCTCAACAAGAATCTATTACCGATGAAAAATTATTTATCACTGCACTACATGATCTTCGCGAAAACCTTCTCATAGCGCGAAGGGAAGAGACGCTGAATCGCCGAGGCAATCTTTGCGTCAGAGCCGATTACCACCCTCGGTTTATTTTTTTTGATCCCCTTAACGATCACCGCTGCCGCCTCTTCGGGAGAGACTTTAGCGATCCGGTCAAACATGGCGGCGAACTTTTCCTGCTCCTCTGCTGTTGCCTCCCGGTCCCTTTTCTGCATGCGTGCATTGCGGACAATATTGGTTTTGATTCCCCCGGGATGCACTGATGTGACAGCAATACCTTTCCCCGCAAGTTCCATGCGCATCGACTCGGTAAAACCCCGCACGGCAAACTTTGTAGCACAGTATGCAGACTGTTTTCTCACACCCACCAGTCCAAAGAGGCTCGACACATTGACCAGGCTCGCCTCTCCCGCTTCCATAAGCTGGGGAAGAAAGGCGCGGGTCCCGTAGAGCACACCCCAGTAGTTAATGCTAAAAATCCATTCCATGTCCTCCCAGGGGGTATGCAGGAAGTTGCCGTCGTGATTGACACCGGCATTGTTGACAAGTATCGAAGCTCCGCCAAAATCATTTTTGACCTTCTCTGCAAAGGTTACCCACCCTTCGCGGTCTGTTACATCAAGGGGATATGTCTTCAGGTTCTCAACGGCAGCGCCTGCCAGCGTAACAGTTTCCGCCAGTCCCGCCTCGTCCCGGTCTGCGGCGGCAACCCGGGCCCCCTCGCTGAGCAGGTGAAGGGTCAGGGCCCTGCCGATGCCGGAAGCGGCCCCTGTCACTACGGCGGTTTTTCCATTCAGATCTTTCATTACCTTCTCTCCTTTTGATTCCTGTATGTATCGATCAGTAAAGGTATAAACGTCATAAGGTCCTCCGTTACACCGTAACGAGCATACTGAAAGACAGGTGCAGAAGGATCGATGTTTATGGCAATAACCGTACGGGAACCCGCCATCCCCGCAACATGCTGTGATGAACCGGAAATCCCGCAGGCAAGATAGAGCCGCGGCGACACAGAGCGGCCGGTAATGCCCACCTGGTGCCGGTAGGGAAGCCATCCCCGGTCACAGACAATACGGCTTGCCCCCACGGCACCGCGGGGGAAAATCCGGGCCAGGTCCTTTATCAGATGGAGATTTTCTATTCCCCCGATACCCCGCCCTGCAGCAACAATAACTTCCGCCTCGTCAAGGTCACTGTCACTCTCTGCCTCTGAAACAGCCGTCACCGTAAAAGGCCTCTCCTTTTCCTTTCCTTCCTTTTCTTCTTTTCCCTTGAGAGTCACAATCCTTCCGGCACTCCCTGCCGATGGTGTTTCCTCCCCTGCAAGGGCTGCAGGCTGCAGGGTCAGCACCAGGGGTAAACCAGAAATCTTCTCCCTTACCGCAACAGCGCCACCGGCAACAGACCGAAGGGAAAAGAATTTTTCTCCCTGTTTCTGAAGGCTCTCGATACCAGTAACAGGGCGGCACCCGCGGGCACGGGCCGCCGCGGCAGCGGCGGGAAGATAAAACGTCCCGTGGGGAAGCAAAATAATTTCAGGAGAGAACTCCTCCATGCATGCAAGCAGGGCACGCCGAAAACTGTCACTGTCAGGTAAAAATGGCTCGTCGCGGTTAACGCGATAAAGAATTATTTCCCCGGGCAGGGCAGGGCCCTTTCCATTTTCGGGTGGTGCATCGCAGAGCAGCAGGGCCCCCTCACCGGCAGTGCCCCCGAGACGAAGCGCCAGTGCCGCAAGGGAACGGGCATCATCAGGAAGAACCGAATCCATCATCTGAAATGCTGCAAGGACCTTCACCTTCAGAGAACCCCCTCGTCATGAAAAATTTCAAAAAGACGGCGTGCCTTCTCGTCAGGAGTCCCCTCGATCATGGTCACCAGTGCAGACCTCTCCGGCCTTTCAAAAATCAGTTCCCCTGATGGCAGGGATAACGCCGCACCGGGAAAGGGAAGGGGATTGACCTCCTGCTGCCGCGCCCGGAGCTTATTGGTCAACGAGGGATAGCGCGGCGGCCGGGGCCCTGACTGTACAGAGATATGGGCGGGAAGATAACAGCGCCCCTCCGCGCGCCTTCCCCCCTCCAGTTCACAGGTAACAAAAAGTGAAAGTCGGTTTTCTTCGTTTTTTTCCAGTCCAGCATCCATGACCGCCGGTACGGTCACCAGTCCCAGTTCCTCTGCTACAAGGGCCCCGGTAATCCCCTGCATCAGGTCCTCAGACATGACACCGGTGCAGATCAGGTCATAACCGCATCCCCGGGTAAAATCCGCCAGGGCTGCGGCAACCCTTTCAGGATGCCAGGTATCCGCGTCGCTGCTGTCGATGCGAAAGGCTCGATCCGCCCCCATTTCAAGGGAGCGTTTCAGTGAACCCGCGGCCGTCTCTGGCCCCACGCAGACAGTATCGATGACAGTCTCCGGCTTACTGTCCTTCAGGGTCAGGGCAAGCTCAAGGGCGTACTCGGAGAGGCGGTCCATGCGGCG
Source organism: uncultured Leptospirales bacterium (assembly GCA_964534225.1). Taxonomy (GTDB): domain Bacteria; phylum Spirochaetota; class UBA4802; order UBA4802; family UBA5550; genus CAZHNW01. The sequence continues at coordinate 16,047 of CAZHNW010000031.1, forward strand.
TACCATGAATCCTTCATAGCGGGGATACTCACCCTCTGCTATGGTTGCCGCAGCGGGATTATCAGGGATATCCTTTATACAGACAAGTATCTTCATCTTTCCTTTGCCTCTACTTCCCCCTCAAAACCACCAGGGCATCAACAATAATCGGCTCCTCCCCGGCAATGATCAGGGGATTGATATCGATCTCGGCAACCCCCTCGTAGACAAGGGGTATCATGCTGAGGCGGGAAAGAATCTCTCCCAGGGCGTCCTGGTCAACCGGGGGCATCCCCCTGTATGCCTGTAACAGGCGGCTGGTATGAATATCTTCCATCATCATACAGGCCTCGTAAAAAGAAACAGGGGCAATACGAAAAACCATGTCCCTCAGGGCTTCTGTCATGATACCGCCCACACCAAAGGCGAGACAGGGGCCGATCCCTTTCTCGCGGGTGATGCCGGCAATAAATTCCCTCTTTCCTTCGACCATGGGAGTCACCAGGCAGGGGGTACCGGCACCGGCCTCTCCCTCTATGGCGGCAACAGCCCTTTCAACGGCCCCGGCATCATTACATCCCAGGTGCACCAGGTTCCGCTCTGTTTTGTGCATAATATCATGGCGGCAGGCCTTGACGGCAAGGGGGTAGCCGATACGCTCCGCTGCGGCAAGGGCCGCCGCAACGCCGATAACACGCTCCTGGGGCGGAACAGGGATCCCGCAGGCAGCCAGGACCTGCTTTGATTCATATTCGTCAAGGGCACGCTGCCCCTTTTTCTCCGCGGCACTGAGAATATCAGACACAGTTTTTTCAGCGGGGGGAAGTTTAACCTTTTCAAAAAGGGGTCTCTCTCTGATTTCCCTGTACCGCAGCAGGGTAACCATGGCACGTGCCGCTTTCTCCGGTGAATCAAAAACAGGAATTCCCGCGTCCTCAAAGGCCTCGGTATAGCGGTCTTCACGGTCAAAAAATGATGACACCGTCATGGGTATGCCGTAATCAAAAGGAAGAGACACGGTATGGGAAAGATCCCGTGATGCCGCCTGAACTATCAAATCATCAATCACCGATGACTGTACCATGCCCTCGATATGGGGCACCAGGGTGCTGAGAAAGCCTGAACTCATCGCCCCGTGTAAAACGATGCCGTCAACCTCCCCGCTCTGCATTACCATCTCCGGCAGTTCTTCGGCGAGCATGCCGATATTCATGGCAAAGGTGATATCAACGGGATTGCCCGCCGGGGCATGGGGGGGAATAATTTCCTTTATTTTTTTCACCAGTCCCTCGCTGAAGGGAGGCACTTCATACCCCCCCGCTTCACAGGTATCGGCAATGGCAGATCCAGGCCCCCCGGAGTTTGTTATCACACCAATACGGTTCCCCTTCAGGGGAGGCAGCGTGGAAAGGGCCCACCCTGTAGAATAGAGATCTTCGATTGAATCAACACGAATGATACCCGCCTGCTTAAAGAGTCCGTCATAAATATGGTCGGGCCCCGCCATGGCCCCGGTATGACTCATTCCCGCGCGTGCCCCCGCCTGTGAGCCCCCTACGTACTGGGCGATGACCGGTTTGCGGGCCGTGACTCTGCGGGCAACAGAGAGAAAGCGGTCCACGTTGCGAATTCCCTCGATATAGAGCGAAATGGCCTTTGTCTCTTCATCATTACCAAGCACCTCCAGAAGATCAGCAAGGGTGGTATTTGCCTCGTTGCCCACGCTGATGGCCTTGGAGAAACGTATACCCCTCTTGAGGAGCCAGGGTATTGACTGGGTGATATAGGTACCGCTCTGGCTTATCACCCCCAGGGTCCCCGGTCCCGCTGTGTAGGGAATTACCGTGGTATTGAGACCGATGGCGCTGTTGAGAATCCCCATGCAGTTGGGGCCGATAAAGGTAATGCCGTATTGATCTGCCAGTTCTTTCAGGCGCTCTTCCATGCGCCGGCCCTCATCACCGGTCTCCCTGAAACCGGCGGTAATAATGATGGCGCTCTTTGTCCCCAGGCGGGCAAAATCTTCAAAGACTGGAAGAAGATGCTGTGCCGGCAAAACAAAAAGTACCAGGTCAGGAACCTCCGGCAGTTCTTCGGCATGCCGGTATGCCCGATGCCCCAGGACCTGGTCGTCACGGGGATGGATGGGATAAAAACTTCCTCCAAAGCCGTCTTTGAGAATACTCAGGGCATGCATGGTGCCCATCTTCATGGGATTGTTCCCCGCTCCCACCGTGGCAATGGAACGGGGATGCAGGAGTTTCTGCAGGGCTTCACTTTTGCTGATTTTACATGCTGCACTGTCATTCATGTCGTTCTCCCTGATTACCGGTTTTATCCGCGTCTCTTTTTATGACGGACCTTCCTCTTTTTATCCCGGTAATGATAAACCTATCAGAGGCGTGAATAATTGCAACAAAAAAATCGAGCGTTCGTTATATTTTTCTTGACAGGCTTTCACTGCAGCCGTATATAATGGTCCCATCAAAACAGCAGCTGAACAAACCATGAGTAGACTCTATTTTATACGACACGGACAGGCCTCCTTCGGGGCCGACAACTATGACCGCCTCTCTGAAAAGGGTGGAGCGCAGGCACACCTTCTTGCACGCCATCTGAAAAAAAGAGAAATAACCTTTGACCTGACCATGAGTGGTTCCCTTGAAAGACAAAAGCGCACCAGGGAAATCTTTTATAAAGAAGCAGGAGAAACACCCCCTGAACACCTGGTCATGCCGGGACTCAACGAATATGATTCCCGCGCCATCATGACAGCCCTGACACCGGTTATTATCGAAGAAAAGCCTGAACTGCAAAAAGATGCAGGGGCGCTCCTTTCCAGCCGTAAATCCTTTCAGCGTGTTTTCGAGGAAGTCATGCTCCGCTGGATAAAGGGTCACCACGGCCCTGAAGTCGAAAGTTTTCAGCACTTTAAAACCCGGGTCCACGGAGTCATCGACACCCTCATGGCAGACCATGGCCGGGGCAAAACCATTGGCGTCTTCACCTCCGGCGGTCCCATTGCCACCACCGTGGGGCGCGCCCTCAATATCAGCGGTGAAGAAATCATGCGCATAAACTGGCAGATTGCCAACACGTCTTTCTCACGCTTTCGCTGTACCAAATCCCGTTTTTCCCTTCAGTCCTTTAACGAGTTCGGACACCTTGAAGAGGCGGGAAGCGACTATATAACCTATCGATAAAGCGGACCCGTGCCGCAGGGAGGATTCCATGGATTTTACCGTATCTGATACAATGAAGGCTGTTCTTGAAATGATCAACGAGTTCATTGACCGGGAACTGATTCCCCTGGAGCCTGAATTCGTCAACACGGAGTTCCGCGACATGCTGCCGGCCCTGAGGGAAAAGCAGGAAATGGTAAAAAAAATGGAACTCTGGGCCCCCAACTACCCGAAAGAACTGGGGGGCATGGGCCTTTCCCTGGTGGAACACGGCCTCCTCTCCGAGGCCCTGGGGCGCACACCCCTGGGTCATTATGTTTTCTGGTGCCAGGCCCCCGATGCCGGGAACGTTGAGATTCTCCACCTCCATGGAAATGACAAACAGAAAAAAGAATATCTTGAACCACTGGTGGCAGGGAATATCCGCAGCTGCTTTGCCATGACCGAAGTGGACATGCCGGGATCGAACCCTGTCATGCTGGAGACCACTGCAGTCAAGGACGGTTCAGACTATATCATTAACGGCCACAAGTGGTACACCACCGCCGCTGACGGGGCCCGCTTTGCCATTACCATGGCGGTCACTGACCCGGAGGCCCCCATCTACCTTCAGGCGAGCATGATCATAGTACCAACAGACACCCCGGGGTTCAACCTGGTACGCAACATCCCCGTCATGGGCCACGAAGGCAGCGATTACGCCAGCCACGGGGAGATCATCTTTCAGAACGTGCGGGTACCACAGGAGAATCTCCTCGGCCCCGAGGGGCACGGCTTTGTCATCGCCCAGGAACGCCTCGGGCCGGGACGCATCCACCACTGCATGCGCTGGCTCGGTATCTGTCAGCGCGCCTTTGACCTCATGTGCCGCCGCGCCAACGAGCGCATCGTTGCCCCCGACGGCAAGACCCTGGCGAGCCGCCAGATAATCCAGCAGTGGGTGGCTGAATCCGCCGCAGAAATCCAGGCGGCACGCCTTATGACCCTTCATGCGGCATGGATGATCGATACCCACGGCCAGAAGGAGGCGCGGGACCAGGTCTCCATGATAAAATATGTTGTGGCCAACACCATGCAGCGCGTGGTTGACCGGGCCCTTCAGGTCCACGGAGGCCTTGGCATGACCGATGATACCATCCTTGCCTACTTTTACCGCCATGAAAGGGCGGCGCGCATCTATGACGGCGCCGACGAGGTACACAAGGCAAGCCTGGCGCGGCGCATCCTCAAAAGCTACCAGGCATAAGAGGAGATACCCCTTTATGACCTTTGAGGAGTTCAAGAAAAGGACACACATCTCCACCGAGGAAATCTGCCGCGAAATCTACCTGCAGAACCGCGACGCCATTCAGATCAAGAAAGAAAACGTGGCGGTAAAAAACATGGTAAAGATATTCAAGGCCACCCTCAAGCTCTCCCACCGTAAGGGCTTTCAGGCAATGACACTGCGGGATCTCAGCCGCGAAAGCGGCCTCTCCATGGGAGGGCTCTATGCCTATATTCCCGGCAAGGAGGCCCTCCTGAACATCATCCATGTGCAGGGAAGCCGTGTCGCCCTTGGCATCATTGAACGTGAACTGGAGCAGCTTACCTCTCCCCGGGAAAAACTTCACACCGCCATACGGAGCCACCTCTATCTTTCAGAGGAGATGAGCTACTGGTTCTACTTTCTCTTCATGGAAACTAAAAATCTTTCAAAGACCCTCCAGAAACGTTCCATTGAAGGAGAACAGCTGACGGAAAAACTTTTCATCAGCATTCTCGAAGAAGGTCAAAATGAAGGAGCCTTTTCCGTTGCCAGCAGGGAGATGACCGCTTCCGCAATCAAGGCACTGATGCAGGACTGGTACCTGAAGCCATGGAAGTACTCCCGCCGCGGCATCAGCATAGATGAATATGCAGATTTCATAATTCACCTTATCGAAGCATCTATTATCCCCATCAGACAAAGGAGATGATCATGAACAGCATTGATAAACCCGTTGACATCCGAGAAGGAGAAGAACTCGATATCCCCCTTCTCGAAAACTACCTGCAGGAAAAACTCGGTGACATCAAAGGAAATCTCAAAGTAAAACAGTTCCCCAGCGGTTTCTCCAATCTCACCTATCTCCTCACCACTAAAGACCGGGAAATGATACTGCGGCGCCCCCCCTTCGGGAAGAAGGCAAAAACCGCCCATGACATGAAGCGTGAGTTCGACATCCTCACCGCCCTGGAGGGACACTACCCCTGCAGCCCCGAGGCCCTTCTCTATTCAGAAGGAGACGGCGTCATGGAAACCCCCTTCTATGTCATGGAAAGGATAAAGGGTATCATCCTGCGCAAAGACCTTCCTGAGGGAATGAGCCTCGATGACGCAGGGGCTCGACAGCTCTCTGAAAACCTTGTTAAGGCCCTGGTGGAGCTTCACGGCATCGACTACAAAAAAATCGGCCTCGCTGATTTCGGCAAACCCGAAGGCTACGTGCAGCGGCAGGTAGAGGGGTGGAGCAGACGCTACCGCAACGCCCGCACCCCAGACGCCCCTGACTTCGAAACCGTCATGAAATGGCTTGTCGAAAAAATGCCCCCGGACACGAACAAACCCGCCCTTATCCATAATGACTACAAGCTCGATAACGCTGTCCTCGATCCCGGCAACCCCGTCTCCATCATCGGCATTCTCGACTGGGAAATGGCCACCATCGGTGACCCCTTCATGGACCTGGGCAATGGCCTCGCCTACTGGATCAACCACGATGACCCTGACAACATGCAGCTTATCCGCCAGATGCCGACAAACCTTCCGGGAATGCTCTCCCGCCGGGAACAGGTCGATCTCTACTGCGAACTCTCAGGACGCAGCATCGATTCATTCGACTACTACTACTGTTTTGGCCTCTTTCGCCTTGCCGTGATTGCCCAGCAGATCTACTACCGCTTCTACCACGGCCAGACAAAGGACCCACGATTCAAAATGCTCATCTTCGCGGTAAAAATTCTCGAAGACGTGGCCCGCAAGGTCATCGACCGTTCAGGCCTGTAAAGCAGTCAGCCCTGAAAGTTAAGGATCATGCAGGAAGTTGACATACCACAGGAGAAAAACCATGACTGAATACAGAAAGCTCTTTTCACCCATCACCATAAACGGCATGGAGGTCCCCAACAGGGCTGTCATGCCCGCCATGGGAACCGGCTACGGGAACACCGATGGCACTGTGAGCGACCGCCTCACCGCCTACCTGGCCCGCCGCGGTGCCGGGGGAACGGGACTGATCATTACCGAGGTGGTGGCCATAGATCCCCGGGGCAAAGGATTCCCCGCGGAGCTGGGAATCTGGGATAACACCTTTATCCCCGGGCTCCGATCCCTCACTGACGCTGTCCACACCACGGGGGCCCGCATCGCCCTGCAGCTGCACCATGCCGGGCGTGAAACCGCCGAGGGCATCACCGGATCAAAACCAGAGGGGCCTTCTGAACTGCCCAGTGCCATCCTGCGTCAGCCTACGGAGGCAATGTCCCTTTCCCGCATCGGGGAAGTTATCGAAGCCTATGCCGATGCCGCCCTTCGGGCCCGTGAGGCGGGCTTCGATGCCGTTGAGATCCATGGCGCCCACGGGTATCTTCCCTGTCAGTTTCTGTCTCCCTTCTCCAACGAACGTGATGACATATACGGGGGCAGTGACGAGAACCGGGCGCGCTTTCTTCTTGATATAATAAAAACGGTACGCCAAAAAGTCGGCGGAGACTATCCCGTTATTGTACGGGTCTCTTCCGACGAAAAAATACGCAACGGCTATGGCCTCGACTTTATGACCTGGCTTGCGCCGCAGATCGAGGCAGCCGGGGCCGACGCCATCCATGCCTCCGTGGGGGTCTATTCAACGCCGGGAAACCTGGCCATTGCCTCCATGGACACCGAAGAGGGGTTTAACCTCTTCAGGGCCCGTGCAATACGTGAAAAGGTATCAATACCCGTCATTGGCGTGGGGCGCATTCACTCCCCCGCCCTTGCCGAAAAGGCCCTTGAAGCCAACGATGCAGACATGATAAGCTTCGGCCGCCAGCACCTGACCGACCCTGACTTTCTCCAAAAGGCACGGCAGGGAAGTTCAGAGACCATACGCCCCTGCATCGCCTGCAACCAGGGGTGTATCGAACGCCTGATGTTTCAGATGAAGAGCGCCACCTGTGTCTTCAATCCCGAATGCGGGCGAGAGCACAAACCCCTGGAGAAAACAGCAGAGCCGAAAAACCTCGTCGTCATCGGCGGCGGCCCCGGAGGTCTTTCAGCAGCCCTTTATGCCGCCCGCCGGGGCCACAGGGTCACCCTCTATGAAAAAGAAAAAAAGACAGGCGGACAGATTCATGCTGCAGCAGCCCCCCCTCACAAGGAAGGCCTGCTGAGATGGCTCACATGGACAAACCGAGCCCTGAAAGAGGCAGGGGTTGACATACGCTGCGAAAATGAGATCACCCCCGCTGAGATAGAAACGATGACCTGTGGCGGTGCAATCATTGCCACGGGATCACACGCGTCAGTTCCCCCGGTCCCCGGTATCGAAGGTGCCCTTGATGCCCGCGCGGTCCTTACGGGAGAGGTTACTCTTTCCTCTCCGGCGGTCGTTCTCGGCGGCGGGCACGTGGGGATGGAAACAGCGGACTCTCTCATTGCCCGCGGCATTGATGTCACCGTGGTGGAAAAACAGCCCTTTTCACCTGTTTCTCCTGTCACGGCCCATGGCTACTGGCTTCACCGCCGCCTGAAAAAAAGCGGCGGCCGCCTCCTGGTCAACACGGCGGTAACAAACATTACAGAAAACGAGGTCACCCTGCAGGGACCAGATAAGGCAGAAGAGAAACTCTCCTGCAGCATGGCCATCAATGCCCTGGGAGCCGTTGCGGAGAGCAGCCTTGCGGAGGAGATAAAGAAGAGAAACATACCCTGTGAAATCATTGGCGATGCCGTGGAGCCGCGGCAGTTTCTTAATGCCATACATGAAGGCTATCGCGCAGCATTAAAAATCTAAAGCGAAAAAAAATGTTTTCAAATAACAGAAACAATTTATACTAAAAAAAAAGAGGGCCTGCTGTATCAGGGGCGCCATTTTCAGGCTAAAGGAGGAAGCAATAATGATTGATTTTACACTTGAAGGAAAGACGGCACTGGTTACCGGCGCAAGCCGCGGTATCGGCGAGTCTATCGCCCGTACCCTTGCCGCCTACGGGGCAGAGGTTATCCTTGTAAGCAGAAAAATCGATGCACTTAAAGAAGTCGAAAATAAAATAAAAACCGAAGGTGGCCGGGCCGTTTCCATGGCCTGCCACAACGGTGACATGGAACAGATTCGCCTGCTCTTTGAAGGAATCCATGACCGTTACGACCACCTTGACATTCTGGTAAATAATGCCGCCACCAATCCCTACTTCGGCGATGTCCTCAACGCCACAGAATCCGTCTGGGACAAAACCATCGATGTTAACATGAAGGGCTACTTTTTCATGAGCCAGCATGCCGCCAAAATGATGGTAAACGGGAAAGGCGGTTCCATTATCAACGTCGCCTCAATCAACGGTATCAGGCCCGCCCTGATGCAGGGAATCTACTCCATAACCAAGGCGGGGGTCATTGCCATGACAAAGTCATTTGCCAAGGAACTTGCCGCCTTCAATGTACGGGTCAATGCCCTCCTTCCCGGGCTGACAGAAACAAAATTTGCCTCTGCCATGACAGGCAACGAAGACCTCATGGAAAAGGTAATCCTGCCTACTATCCCCCAGCGGCGGGCGGCACAGCCTGATGAAATGGCAGGAGCAGTCCTCTACCTTGCCTCTGATGCAGCAAGCTACACCACGGGCGCCACCATTGTTGTTGACGGCGGGTCGCTGGCCTGAAAAAAAATGCAATGAAAATTCTCAAAGATATACTCATAACCCTTGAGAAGGGGATTCCCGTCGAGAACATCTCCCGGGGCCCCCTCTGGACAGGGGTTGTCAGCAGGGGCTGTGGTCTCGCCTCCGCCATGTATGAAGGCGAATGCGAGTCAGCAGAAGGGAAAGCCATGCATGACCCTGCACCCTGGATAAAAATGACAGCAGATGAATGTGCCGCCCTCTCCCTCTCTGAAAAAAAACATGAAGCCTCCCTGGGACTGGCGGCCATCAATTCCCTCATCGATGTCAGCCCCGATGACGGTGAAGAAATCAACGCCTCTGAATTCATCATCAGGGCGGGGACAGAAAAAAATGTCTCCATCATCGGTCACTTTCCCTTTGTCGACACCATCCGTGCAGCGGCCCGCAACCTCTGGGTCATTGAGAAACGACTCCGCCCCGGAGACTACCCCGAGACTGATGCAGAGAAATACCTTCCCGTTTCTGATGTTATCGCCATTTCAAGCACGACACTGATAAACCACACCCTTTCATCGATTCTCGAACTCTGCCCTTCATCGAGCACTACCATACTCCTTGGACCCACCACGCCCCTCTCAGAGGTCCTCTTCGATTACGGAATTAACCTGGTTTCAGGTTCCCGTGTAACCGACATCTCCCTGGTTCTTGAAAGCATCCGCCGGGGTATCAGCTTTTCCCGCATAAAAAAAGAGGGTGGCATAAAGCTTGTCAATCTCATCAGGGACAGGAGTGCCTTCCGTAAACTTATGTCATCATAACTGCGGGGGGAACCTGTAAAAACTGAGCTGTAAATCGAGTGTACAGAAAAAATTCCCGGCTAAAGGAAAAAAAAGGGAGCCTTTTCGCTCCCCTTTAAATGTTGTTGTTATGGCCTCCCCTTACAGGGAAGTAGTGTTAATAATAAACCTTATGGAGTTTTCATCGATCATCATTTTCTTTGCGATCTCATCGGGACCCCACCCCCGGTCAGAAAGCTCCCTGACTGTTCGTATAACGTTTTCATTGATATTCTTATCAAATTTGATATCACTGTTTACCTGTTTCAGTATGGGATTGCCCGCATCCACCGCCTGTATGAAATCTGAAAATTCTTTCATCTTTTCATCGGTACGGTTGTACATGACCTGGAGACGGCTGTCTGTCTCATCTATCTGGTTTCGCAGGCTCTCCACCTTCTTGAACATTGCATAAATCTGCTCAACCCGTTTTTCCATAACTTCACTGAGACTGTCCACCTCATCAAATTTTTCTTTCAGTTCCTGGATTTCTGTCTTCCGTGTTTTTAGAATTATCGTTTTCTCTTCCACATCCTGCAGATTGGTTGAAATCTTGTCAATGCGCTTATCTGAACGTTCCAGGACCTTCTGAAAATTCTTCAGCTTTCCATCGACATTTTTAACGATAGCCTCGGACCTGTTGGCTGACTCAAGGTTTTTTGTAATCAGCTCCTCATATTCACGAAGTTCCTCGATACGTGACTCGAGGTCACTGTAACTCTCAGAAAGGGCATCCATACGGCTGTTGACAAAATCCACCTTTGATAGATTATCATGGAGCTGGTCACTCCTGGTCACCGCCAGGTCACCTGCCTCCATAAGTGCATGTATATTCTTTTCAATATCTTCAAGTTTCTCCTTGCGTGCATGGTAGGCCATTATTTCAGCATTTACTGATTTCCTGACTTCCTTGATATCATCTATCTGCTCCAAAAATACCGAGATTTCCTGGTATTCCACCTGTGTTGCATCAAACATTTTCTCAAGGCGTTCAATAGAATTCTCAACGTTTTCCATCAATTCATCAGTACGCTTGAAAACATTGTTTTGTTCCTCGTAGCGATAGATCTCTTCCTTGATTTCGGTAAGACGCCCCTCCATCATGGAAAAATCTGATTTCATTTTTTCTGAAAGGGATGTAAACTTCAGATCAATAGACTGGTACTCCGAATCGAGATTATCGATCTTTGTCTCCGCCGTGGTGATAAGCCTGTTTTCATGTTCGGCAACTTTGTCCTGGAAATCATCAATGCGCTTACGGATATCTTCTGCTTCATTGCGGGCTGCCTGAACAATTTCATCCTTTTTGGCAATGGCATGAAGGCTCAGGTTGTCAAGCTCGGTACGAATACGGCTCACCTCGTGCTCAAAGGTCTTGATCAGGTTTGATTTAGATTCGTCAACACTTCCCTCGACATTCTTAAGCTTGTCATAGATATGCTCGATTTCCCCTTCCATTTTTTCAAAAAGGCTTTCTCTCAACTCGCCGAACTCGAGGACCGTTTCCTTCATGCGCTCTTTCATTTCGCCGGACTTTTCACTGATATCGGCAAAAACAGTATTCTCAAGATCTGCTATAGTCTCTTTAAGTGTAAAAACCTGTTTTTCCTTTTCCCTGAAAGACGCCTGCTGCTCCTCCACCATGGCGGAGACTTCTTCAAGAATCTCGCGTGACCGTGCCCTGACCTGGTTATTAAAATCGGCAACAATAGAACCTGACTGCGTGCGAACCTCGGAAAGATTCTCCTCGAGTCCTGAAATTTTCTCCATGGTATCTTTAAAATCGTCCCGTGCCATGGCGATAAATTCAATCTGCTTGTTCACATCACGTGCAGCACCAGAAATGGTCTTGATATCATCTTCAACCTTTTTTAAATTATCCTTTTCCACATTGAGGCCTTCAAGACGATTTTCAATTTCCTTCAGGGCACCACTGAGGTTGCTTGTCAGGGCATTGGATTTTTTTATCAGAATATCCATCTCTATGGTGGCATCCTTGAACTTTCGCTTTTCTGTCTCGGCAAGTTTCCTGAAGTCATCAAACATCTTATTTGAATAACGACGCAGCTTTGTCATTCTCAGGTTCGCCTTGTCCATTCGGCGAAAGATTATTAGCATTGCCAGACAGACGACAAAGGTAACAATATTAAGGATCATTAAACAATCTCCCTTATGGGAAATTCTAAAAATTAAATTTTTAGAATTTCCCTATTTTATAACTACTGGCAAACTCAGCAGTTATGTTTTCCGCCCGCCGCTGGCGGGCGGAAAAAAATAATTAATAGAGGTTGCCTTATATAAAATGGCGCTGTTTCTTCCTTAAATTAACAGAATAAAAGGAAGCATTACATTATGTCTCATTACTTAAAACCAGCACATTCCCTTCCCCGCAACAGGAACATGTTTAATATTACAGAATATACATGATGGAAAGGATGTCAATAAATATTTTATGTCACATTAGATAAATAATGATAATATAATTTCCAATATAAGGGTTGACCCCTTCCATCCCTGGCCATACAATCTTCACTGCCCGGTCACCCTTATTCAGCAACAAAAAAGGATACATCCAAGATGGGGAAAAAAATTGAAGCTCTTCTCGAAAAAATAACCGGTCATTACCGCATTACCCTTGCCATGGTGATAATACTCACCCTGCCCCTTGCCTGGTTCTATGCCCATCAAAAATATTTCAACAGCATTGATATCTACTTCGAAAAAAATGATCCCGATATTCTATTCTACCGCCAGTTTCAGCAAATCTACGGTAATGAAGAACTTGCCGTCATTGCCTTCAGGAATGAAAACCTCTTCTCAAAGGAGGTACTCTCCACTATAGACTCCATCTCAAAAGCATTGAAAAAAGAACGCGGCGTACAGCGTCTTTTCAGCCTTACAGAGGCAAAAGAAGCCGTTGATATCAATAATGCCATTCTCTTCACCAGGATAATAAAAAAGTTCCCCTCAACAGACGATTCACGCCGTGAAATACGAAAAAAAATATTATCAGATCCTCTTCTTCTTAACAGCATAATTTCCCCTGACGGGACCACTTCCGCCATTCTGATCGAACTTGAACCGGTTGAAAGCAATACCCAAAAGAGGAACATTCTCCTGAGACTGCGAAAGAAAGCCGAAGAGATCGCCGGAGATACTCTTAATCTCCGCTTCGCGGGACAACCCTTTCTCGAGGTTGAAATGAACGACCTCACACGCCGGGACAACATCACTTTCACGCCCATACTCATCACCGTTATTTTCCTGGTCATCACCTTTCTCCTGAAAAGGGCCACCCTTGCGCTTCTCACCATGGCAAGTCTGCTTACCACCGTCATCTGGGGTATCGGCCTCCTCACGGCGGGAGGAGAAACCCTGAACATGTCCACAGTAGTGATTCCCCCGGTGCTCCTTGCCATCTCCGTCGCTGATTCAATCCATCTCCTCTCTCATTACAGAAAAACCCTGATGCAAAACGGCAACCGGCACCACAACGCTGTCATTGAGGCACTTAAGGCAGTCTGGCTTCCCTGCTTTTTTACCAGTCTCACCACCGGTATAGGCTTCTTTTCTTTTATAACTGCCACAATACGGCCCCCGAAAATTGTCGGCATTTTTACTAGCATCGGCGTGATGATTGCCTTTTTCCTCACCATCACCATGCTTCCCTCATCCCTTATGCTCTTTTCCCGTCGTCTCGGCAGAGAAAAAAAACCCGGGCCGGCATCCCCTCCAAAAGAAAAAATTGAATATCTTTCTGCATTTCTCAAAAAAGTCGGAGAATTCACCGTTACCCATCACCGCCCACTTCTTGCGCTATTCCTTATCCTGGCAGTAATGACCGTACTGGGCATCTCCCGCCTCAGGTTTGAAACCAGTTTTGCCAATTACCTGCCAGAAAAAATTCAATTGAAAAAGGACCTTGATTTCATCGATAAAAACCTGGGGGGAACCATCCCCTTTGTTATGCTGATACAGGCAAAAAGCCGGGACAATGACTTCACTCATCCAGAAAGCCTCGAACTGATCAGCACCATCCAGAGAGACCTCTTGAGGGACATGAAACATTTTTCATCCGCCTTTTCCCTGGCAGACTATTTCAAGGAAATACACCAGGCCTTTAATAACGGAGACCCCGCCTCTTACCGGATACCCAAAAAGCGCATTGACATTATCGATTACTACGAACTGGGAGAGGCCGACATGCTAAACCGTGTCGTTGCCCCCGACCGTATGGAGGCGCGTATTTCCTTTCAGTCTCACTGGGGGTCAAACCAGGTCGCTGAAGAATACGATAGACGGGTAAAAAAATATATGAAAAAAGCCCTGGGTGACCGGTACACCTACCGGTTTACCGGCCTCAGCCCCCTTTACCTGACCATGGGAGAAAACCTGCAAAGCAGCCAGATTCGTTCCTTTATGACGGCATTTGTGATTATCCTTTTTATGATGTATTTCGTATGCCGAAATATTTCCCTTACCCTTATCAGCATGATACCCAATGTTTTCCCTATAATGGTTACCCTTGGTTTCATGGGATGGATGGATATCCCCCTCGATGTGGCCACCATCATGATTGCAAGCGTTGTTATCGGTATTGCAGTGGATGATACGATTCATTTCATTACCTGGTACCGTCGCAACATCACAGCGGGAATGGGCAATAGAGATGCCCTTGGAAATGCCTACCGGGACGTGGGGAGGCCCATTATCATAACCTCCCTTGTCCTTTCCTGCGGATTTTTCGTGCTGGTACTGGGAACGGTGCGTCCCACCCAGACCTTCGGGGTGCTGACAGCCTTTTCAATGCTTACGGCCCTTGTGGGGGACCTACTCCTGCTTCCAGCGCTTATCAGGTTCTTCAATCCCCTGAAAGCCCGGGAATAACAAATCTATTTTCTGTTTTTATAGATGTCAGCAAAAGCCGCATCACCCTCTTTTATAAGACGAAGCAGGGTGGGGTCAGAGGTGTTGACTACGTTTACAGGGTAGATAATGCCCGCCTCCCTCCACTTCCCGGAAGAAAAATAATAATTCGTCTTTATTGTCAGTCGATTTTTCGTAAAATTAATGCCAAGGGCAGATTGCACCTTTTTTGAATCGGGATCACGAAACTGAACGAGATATCCCTTGTCACGCTTGATAATCCGGTAGGGATCTTTTTCCGCCAGGGCCTTAAAACGATCAAGTCCTGGAAAACTATAAAACGAGGGATTGCGTCGAAGTCCCTGTTTAACGATTTCAGTCTTCAAAAGACTGAACTTTCCTTTATCGAGGGGATTACTGATACGCTTGAGTACCTTTCTATCCCAGGTGTCAACGCGATAGACCACGTCAATGGTATCCTCCGTGGTATTGTCCCGATCAATGTAAAAGATAATGCTTGTCATGTCGAAAACTGCTACATGTGTCTTCTTCCCGATAGAACGGAGTATACGAAATTTTTTTGTCTTTGGCAGCTGTTTCATATCCTGCCGGGGAACAAAGAGAAGTTTTTTGTTATACGACCCCCGCACAAACTGCGCCACGGCGATTCCTGCCCCGAAAACAAGGATAAGAATAAAGGTAAAAATTTTTTCTGTTTTCATTTCAATATAACCTCCCTGTAACACTCCCAGAGGATACCGCAAAAAAACAGGATGGTCAAGATAAAAAGAGAAGGTTATAACGGACCGGCCCGTGGCCGGTCCGGAAGTTTTTACTTTTTCTGCATCAGGGTACCAAGAGCAAGGAGGGTCTGGTTCCGGTCCTCCACGTTGATGGCCGCCTCGAGACCACCGGCATCGAGGTTGATATTTATTGCCTCCTTGGTAAGACGCAGGCCCAGATGGTTCTTTGTCATCATCTTCCGGGCATACTCCATGGCCGTTTCAAGAAGATCTTCCTTTGGCACAATCCTGCTCACCAGCCCCAGGTTCAGTGCATCATCTGAGCTCATAAACTCTCCCGTGTACATGAACTCATAGGCCCTGCCGGCACCGATCATGCGGGGAAGAAAATAGCTGCAGGTCATGTCCGCCCCGCCCAGGCCGATATTGATATAAGCGGCACAGAACCTCGCATCCGGCGAAATCACCCGGATATCAGAGGCAAGGGTAAAGCTGAAACCCTGTCCCGCTGCAGCACCGTGAACTGCCGTGATAATGGGCTGCGGGGCGCGCCGCATATGCAGGTTGATACGTGCCAGGCGCGCCTGGAATCGGTAGAATTCAGCCGTTGTCATTGAAGGGACCTTTTCTGCGGTATCCTTCAGGTCAAGTCCCGCGCAGAAACCTTTTTCTCCAGCTCCGCGGAGAACCACAACCTTGACATCAAGATCATAAAGACGTTCCCGCCAGAACTCCTCCAGCTCTTCCATCATCTTGAAATTAACAGCATTGTAGGCCTGGGGCCTGTTCAGAGTCAAAAGACCAATCCCCTCTTCGGGGATTTCATAGGTTATTGTTTCATATCCCATAATGCACCTGCCCTGTATTTATTCTTTCAACAGTATGCCATCCCTTTCAGGGGTGTCAAACTGTTTATTTCCACCCGGCACCCGGCCTCTCTTCAAAAAAAATGGGCTCCCTTATCCCCGCAGGTTCAGATACATCTCCCTGAGCTGATCAAAGCCCTGGGCCATCCCC
Source organism: uncultured Leptospirales bacterium (assembly GCA_964534225.1). Taxonomy (GTDB): domain Bacteria; phylum Spirochaetota; class UBA4802; order UBA4802; family UBA5550; genus CAZHNW01. Next base: position 32,511 of record CAZHNW010000031.1, read on the forward strand.
GTAGGGGGAAGTGACTGTAGAAAATACCTGCCGTATGATTTCGAAACAATCCGCGGATCGAGAACCGCGACAATACCCACGTCCCTGCTGCTCCTTATGAGACGTCCAAAACCCTGCTTGAACTTGATCACCGCCTCAGGCACCTGGTAGGCCATAAAGGGATTGAGCCCCCGCTCCTTAAGGGCCTCCACCCGCGCCTGTACCGGGGGCGAATCCGGCACCGAAAAGGGAAGGCGCATCATGATAACAGCCCGCAGGAGATCACCGGGAAGATCAATCCCCTGCCAGAAACTGTGTGTCCCCAGAAGGACCGCCCCGTCATCATCAAGATAGTATTCCATTGCCTCAGAGGAAGTAAGGTCCCCTTGAGAATAAAGCCGGTTCTCCACCAGGTCGGCCAGTTTTTTCCGAACATCTTCGAGCATGCGATACGAGGTAAAGAGAACAAGGCAGTTCCCACCGGTGGTACGGATCACCTCCGCTGCAGATTCAGCTGCCTGTGCGATATAACTGCCCTCGCCAGGCTGCGTCATGTGCCGCCCCAGGAAAAGGACAAGCTGTGAGGCATAATCAAAGGGCGAGGCAAGAGAAAGAGACACAGAAGAACTGAGGCCGAGGCGCCCCGCAATATAAGAAAAATCACCCTTGACAGCAAGGGTGGCGGAAACAAAAACCGCGGCATCAAAATGTTCCACCACCTCCCGGCGCATGATATCAGAGATACCCACAGGCTGAGACCGGGCCACGACAGAGCCAAGAAGATCACTGCTGTTTCTTTCGATCCAGTAGACCTGGTTTTCCAGGTTCTGAAAAACAAAGTGAGTCAGGTTCTCCGTAAAGGCAAAAAGGCGCCCCCGGGCGATATCATATTCGAGTTTCAAATACTCCTCGTCAAAGTCATCTTCTACATCATTGAGAAGCTGCAGGAAGTTTTTACAGAGCGCCACCAGGGACTCACCGTGTTTTGCCGGTTCCCTCAGACGCAGCTGCATCGTCTCACGGGGAAAGAGGGATCGCATTTTTTCAAAGTATCGCCCCCCTTCTTTAACGATCTTGTCAAAGAGCTCCAGGGCGCGCCGCTTTTCCTCGTCACGGCGTATGTTCATCAAAAGGGAAGAACGCCGTGTCTTTCGATAAAGGCGGTCAAGGATCTCTGCGAGCATCTCAATGGAAAGAGAAAATCCCAGCTGTGCCGCGGCAATATCCTCCATACTGTGTGCCTCGTCAAAAATAACCACCTCTGTTTCAGGAAGATACACCTTCCCCGAGGCAATATTGGTAAAGAAAAGATAATGGTTCATCACCAGGAGGTCCGCATCCTGCCACTCTTTCCGGGCCCGCTGATAGGCGCAGCCTGAGGCGTACATGCAGCGAAATGAATTGCAGCCGTCCGGTTCGCGGCAGACCTGGGACCAGATCCTGTTGGGGAGGCGTACATCAAAACGGGAAAAGGGACGGTCCTCTTCAAAAAGGGCTCCCAGGCGGGACAGGCGGGCGATGTCTTCCTTTTCAAGGGTTCCCCTTTTCAGAATCGTTTCATAGCGGCGGCGGCAGGGATAGTTGGCGCTGCCGAGACAGAGGGAATAGGAAATGTCCCTGTCCAGGTGACGACTGAAAATCTCCTGTACCAGGGGAAGGTCCTTGTCAAGGAGCTGTTTCTGCAGGGCCTTGGTCTCCGTGGTCACCGCAACAGTCTTTTCGCTTTCAAGGGCATAGACAAGGGAGGGTATGAGATAGGCGAGGGTCTTGCCCGTACCGGTGCCGGCCTCAACAATGCCGACTTCCTCCTCCACGAGACGTTCCAGGACAAAGGCGGCCATCTCTTCCTGTTCCTTCCGGTATTCGAAGCCGGTTATATGTTGCGCCAGGTACCCGTCCCGGCTGAAAAATTCTTTCATGGGCCCTTCCTCTTCTGTTGTGACATAAAATCCCCTTCGGGGAAGAAATGCAACACCAATTTCCCGGCACCGGCAAAAAGCATGGTGCCCCTGAACTTCCCCGCAGGGCTGCCTTTTTTCTTTTCATGTACCGGCACAGAAATTGCCTTGACGTTATTTCTTTTCACGCTACCCTTCACGCCACACCGCAAAAGGGAGCGCACACCATCATGAAAATAATTTCCTGGAACGTCAACGGCATCAGGGCCATACTGAAAAAGGGATTTCTCGAATTTCTCGAAAAGGAAGACCCTGACATCATCTGCCTCCAGGAAACCAAGGCCATGCCTGAACAGGTGGAGCTTGAACTTCCCTCTCATCCCTTTCACTACTGGAATTCAGCAGAGAAAAAGGGTTATTCCGGTACCGCTATCTTTTCAAAGGTTGAACCACGCGGATCCGTCAATGACATCGGCATCAAGAAGCATGACACCGAGGGACGCGTCATCACCCTTGATATGGGGAAATGGAACCTTCTCAACGTCTATACCCCCAATTCGAAAAGGGGCCTGGAACGCCTCGACTACCGTCACGACGAATGGGACGTTGACTTCCTTGCCCATGTAAAAAAACTCGCAAAGAAAAAACCCCTGGTCTTCTGCGGTGACCTGAACGTGGCGCATAAAGAGATTGACCTGGCACGCCCCGAAAGTAACCATAAAAACGCGGGCTTCACCGACGAAGAACGGGAAGGCTTTGACAATATTGTCGATGCCGGCTTTATCGATACCTTTCGTCTTTTTGAAAGCGGCGGAGGGCATTATACCTGGTGGAGCTACATGGGAAGGGCCCGTGAGAAGAACATCGGGTGGCGTATCGATTATTTCTGTGTTTCCCCTGACCTGAAAAAGAAAATTAAAAAGTCATACATTCTGCCCGAGGTGATGGGTTCTGACCATGCCCCCATCGTTCTCGACATCGACCTGTAAATCACGTCTATGTCTCTCCTGTGCCAGAAAACGCCTTTTCGGCTGGTCACTGAACCTCTCCAGTATTCTCAATATCAACCTGAATCACTTCGCCGACGCGTTTTTGACATCCTGTCCGCGTCGACACTAAGGCCGTCTTAGCCTGCCGCATGTCCACCTGATTAGCACATCAGAACTGATAAACACTGAAACTGGCGAAATCATTGAGAACATTTTTATTCCCTATAAAAAGGCCCGGTTTCTCTGGATGGACCATTTTTTACATCATCTACAAAAACAGAACATTATCAGCAGTGATGAACGAAAATTTCTCTCGAAAAGTCATGTACTACCGGCGCAGCCGGTAGCTTGATGAAGCCCCCTTAAAGGGGGCAATTATTCTATTCTTTGATCCACGATACTCCCGCTCTATCGCCGCGGGGCGAGTTACGTTTTTTCCGGAAAAAACGTAACCAAAAAACCGCTCTGCCAGCGCTGTTTAGAACATCCGCGCTGGCATTCGATCATCCTGACCAGCATCAATCGCCAGAGAGGCTCAACGGGCGAAAGTGCGCATCATGCGCGCCGCCCTTTTTACTAAATCCTGTTCAAACTGTCATCCATGACAGCCTCTCAATAAAAAAAACATCTCTTTCATAATTATTTCAAATCTCTCGCACGGCTCGGCAAAGCCTTTTCAAGTCTCACCGGCATAACCGGTGGTTTACGTCATACAATTATTCTTCAAAAACAATGGATATATACGAGTTCATGGCACGTATGCTGTATTTTCTCCCGGACAATAATCGAAAGACAACCAGATATTATGGTATTTATGCCACTGGCATACGAGAAAAACTTGATTTGATTGAAGAAAAAACCTGGCAGTCTGCGGTTGAGCATTGTTTCAATGCAAACCCTGTTAAATGCCCTGTCTGCAAGGTAGAAATGGTCCGGGATACTGTGTATTCTTTTTATGCACAGCGGGTAATTGAAAAACTTGTAATTACCCACAGGATTGTCGGGGGCTATTTCAGACCGGTTAATCGCTCACCATAAAAATTTATTCTTTTTTGATGAGACAGATTTTTTCAAAAATTTTTTTTCATTGAGATGAGCGGCGAGAGGTCTGTTCGCGCGAAAATTTTTTGCCAATTTTTCGGCCGAAAATTTAAAAAAGCCTTGCTAATCCTGCACATTTTGTCAATATATTAACAATTCTGAGACATGTACCAGCTGCTGATAAGAACTCTTATGGGGCATGAACTGGTTTATGTTG
>CAZHNW010000032.1:0-26639 GCA_964534225.1 uncultured Leptospirales bacterium
TCCTCTCCATCCATGGAGCCGCGGCACTCGTACATCCGTGTACAGCGTTTTGTCATTATATAAACAATTTTGAGACATGTACCAGCTGCTGATAAGAACTCTGGTCATCGAGCTATGTCGAGATGTGGTTGGTGAGCCTGCGTTGCATCGAGTTTATCGAGATGCCGAACTATTCTGTTATTTTACCTCGGCAGATTCCATCTTGAAGAGTTTCAGGATGAAGGCAATGAGGCGCGGTGTATCCATCTTGATGGGGTCTATTGACTCGAGGAGGCCCGCGCAGAGAAGTATGATCTGGGTTATCCTTCCCCGGAACTGTATATCATCCCTGTCGATATCAGTATCTGACCCCCTGTTATTGATGATAATATCCTCGTAGAGGGAAAGGTGGTTTCTGATGAATATTTTAATCATGCCCATGATTTTTTCGTCTTCGAAGCCGTAAAGGATCATGTTGATAAAAATACGTATATTTGTTTTATCAAGAAGGAACTGCTCGATTCCGTAAAGGGTTGAAACAAAGGCCTTATCGGTGTTGTCCAGGTCCTTGATGATGCCGATATTGTCTTTTTCTATCTGGTTGAAAAAATCCTCGATAAGCTCAACATAGAGTTCTTCTTTTGTGGGGAAGTAGTGGCGCAATCCTCCCTTTGAAAGACCTGCTTCTTTGGCAACATCTTCAATGGATATCTGTGAATAGACTTCCTGTCCCAGGAGACGTTTCAGTGATTCAATTATATGTTTTTTCTTTTCTCTTATTTTCTCTTCTTTTCCCATTTTTTTCACTGCTCTTTGATTTTTATAGTCATTTATCTCACTATGGGGACAAAGTCAAGCATATATACTCATTGTCGGCTTTATGATAGTATTGCGGAGAGGATTTTTATTCAGGCCTGCGGGGTGGGATATTCATAAAAGAAAAATTCATGTAAAATTATCGAAAAAATCTCAAAGGTGGTGAAAAAATGGTTGATTGCCTCTTTTGAACATTCATTATATTTGAAATCTGTAAACGGTGTTAAAACAACTGCTGTTTTGTAGAAACTGATTTTCCCATTTACTGTCCTGGACCGTGCGTAACGCCATGTGAGATGTTTTAAATACGGCATCGGGATTATAAAAATGTCCTGTTCCGGTTATTTTTATTGACAAAAGAGTTCACTAAAAACTTTATCACTCTGACCTGACCGGGGGGAGTCATCGTTCATCTATTTGTCAGCGGTCAGGGCGGCAAACTCTTTTCATCTTTTCAAATCCACACGATGAGGTAATAATGCCTAAGAGAACCGATATCCAGAAGATACTAATAATAGGGTCAGGCCCTATAGTCATTGGCCAGGCCTGCGAATTCGATTATTCAGGCTCTCAGGCCTGTAAAGCTCTTAAAGAAGAAGGATACGATGTTGTCCTGATCAATTCGAATCCAGCCACGATTATGACTGATCCTGACCTGGCAGACCGTACCTATATCGAGCCCATTACTGCCGATGTTGTAGAAGAGATTATTTCACTTGAAAAACCTGATGCCGTACTTCCCACGGTGGGAGGGCAGACCGCCCTCAACGTGGCCATGGAACTGGCAGACAGGGGCGTCTATGAAAAATATGATGTGGAACTTATCGGCGCCAACATTGACTCAATAAAAAAAGCTGAGGACAGAGAACTTTTTAAACAGGCAATGCTTGATATCGGCCTGAATGTGCCCGCCTCGGGACTTGCTTCATCGATAGACGAAGCCATTGCGGTCATGGAAGAAATTAAACTTCCCATTATCATTCGCCCCGCCTTTACCCTGGGAGGTACCGGTGGCAACATTGTTTATAACAAAGAAGATTTTGTTGACCTGGTACGCAAGGGTCTTGATGAATCTCCCATTAAACAGGTACTCCTTGAAGAATCTGTACTGGGATGGAAGGAATTCGAGCTGGAGGTAATGCGTGACACCAATGATAACGTGGTTATCATCTGCTCCATAGAGAACTTTGATCCCATGGGGATTCATACCGGTGACTCCCTTACCGTTGCGCCTCAGCAGACCCTTACCGACAGGGAATACCAGAACCTGAGAAATATTTCCATCGACATCATCCGTGAAATCGGTGTCGACACCGGGGGGTCGAATATTCAGTTCGCGGTCAATCCCGATGACGGCAGGGTTATGATTATTGAAATGAACCCCCGCGTCAGCCGAAGCTCCGCTCTCGCCTCGAAGGCAACGGGATTCCCCATCGCCAAGATTGCGGCAAAGCTTGCTATCGGCCTTACCCTTGATGAAATCTCAAATGATATCACCCGGGAAACACCCGCTTCATTTGAGCCTACTATTGATTACGTGGTGGTAAAAGCACCGCGGTGGGCCTTTGAGAAGTTCGAGGGTGCTGACACGACCCTGGGTACACAGATGAAATCTGTTGGCGAGGCCATGTCAATCGGGCGGACTTTCAAGGAGTCTTTTCAAAAGGCACTCCGCTCCCTGGAGATCGACCGCTACGGTTTCGGTTCTGACGGCAATCTCAAGATCGATGAAATCCTCGAGGGGCTCCCGGAACGTCACCAGAGGGCAATTATTGAATCGGAGCTGATGAATACCCGTGAAGACCGTATTTTTTATCTCAAGGCGGCATTCAGGCTCGGGTGGTCACTGGAAAGAATCCATAACCTTACAAACATTGATCCCTGGTTTTTGAATCAGCTCCAGGAGATATTCGATGCTGAGGTTAGTTTTGAGAAGGAAGTAAATGCAAAGGGGTTTTCTCCGGAAAGTTTGCTCCATATGAAAGAACTCGGTTTCTCTGACCGGCAGCTGGGCTTTATCTCCGACCGCGAAGAGCTGATTAAACTCTACCAGGAGGGGCCTGCTTCCCAGAAGGCCTATGCCATCAGGGTCAAGGAGAAAGAAAACCAGGTGCGCGCCTACAGGAAGGAACACGGCATCATCCCCGGTTACCGTCTTGTCGACACCTGCGGCGGTGAGTTCGAGGCCTATACCCCCTATTACTACTCCGCCTATGACGCGGAAGACGAGGCGAGTAAATCTGACAACAGGAAGATAATGATCCTTGGCGGAGGGCCCAACCGTATAGGGCAGGGAATCGAGTTTGATTACTGCTGCTGTCATGCCTCTTTTGCCCTTCGTGATGAAAACATTGAATCAATAATGGTTAATTCGAACCCGGAGACAGTTTCAACAGACTATGATACCTCTGACCGTCTCTACTTTGAGCCCCTGACCCTGGAAGATATTCTTCATATTTATGAGAGTGAAAAGCCCGATGGGGCTATCGTGCAGTTCGGGGGCCAGACACCCCTGCGTCTTGCAAAAATGCTTGAAGAAAACGGTGTGAAAATTATCGGTACCTCGCCTGATTCAATAGACCGTGCAGAAGACCGTGAACGTTTTGCCGAGGTGGTAAGAAAACTCGAACTTCTTCAGCCGGACAATGGTATTGCCTTCACACAGGAGGATGCGATAAAGATTGCCGGGGATATCGGCTATCCTGTTCTTGTTCGTCCCTCATATGTTCTGGGTGGGAGGGCCATGGCGATTATCTATGATGAAAAGAGTCTTGTTAATTATATAAAGACAGCCGTTGATCTTTCTCCGGAGCATCCCATCCTCGTGGATGATTTTCTCGAAGATGCCATTGAAATCGATGTTGATGCCATTGGCGATGGAGAACAGGTTTATGTCGGTGCCATCATGGAACACGTTGAAGAGGCAGGGGTTCACTCCGGTGACTCTGCCTGCATTATTCCTCCCATATCAATTTCTGGAAAAATGAAAGAATTGATTGTTGAAACAACGGAGGCACTGGCACGGGAGCTCGATGTAAGGGGACTTCTTAATATTCAGTATGCCATTAAGGATGAGAAACTCTATGTTATAGAAGTGAATCCACGGGCGTCCCGGACAGTTCCCTTTGTTTCGAAGACTACCGGTGTACCCCTTGCAAAAATGGCGGTAAAGGTCATGCTCGGGCGCAAGCTCAAGGATCTCGGCCTCACGAAGATGAAAGAATTTTCTTTCATCAGTGTCAAGGAAGCGGTTCTTCCCTTTAATAAATTCCCTGGTGTTGATACTCTTCTTTCTCCGGAGATGAAATCAACAGGCGAGGTCATGGGTATCTCCAGTTCCTTCGGTGAATCGTTTTACAAGGCAGAGCTGGCCGCCGGGGACAGGCTACCAGTTGAAGGATGTGTTTTCCTCAGTATCAACAGGCGTTCGAAGGATGAGCTTCTTGAAGAGGTGCGCCGCCTTAACCAGCAGGGATTTCGTCTTGTCGGCACGGAGGGAACCGCTCGTTTTTATACGGAAAAGGGCATTCCCTGTGAAAGAGTAAAGAAAGTCAGTGAAGGGCGCCCTAATGTTGTTGACATGATCAAGAATGAGGAGATAGATTTTATCATTAATACTCCGGCGGGAAAGATGTCAAAGGATGATGCCTTCTCAATCAGGCAGGCGGCGGTTCGGTATCATATTCCCATTGTGACTACTATTCCTGCTGCAAAAGCAGCCATGAGGGGGCTCCTCGATGTGAAAGAGAGCGGGCTTCTTTCTGTTAAACCAATCCAGGAATATCATAAAGAGGTGAAATAATGGCAGAAAAAGAGCTTCTCTCCAGCAGTGATATCAGCAGGATTATCGATGAACTTTCTGAAAAAATTTTTAATGATATTGAGAATATTGAAAAGTTTGCCGTTGTGGGAATCCAGTCGAGCGGAGTAGGGCTCGCCTCGCGCATCAATAAAAAGATCGCATCTCTCTCTGGAAAGGAAATCAGGCAGGGCATTATTGATATTACTTTTTACCGTGATGACCTGGCGACACGGGGTATTCTTCCGGTCATCAAGGAGACCAGGATTAATTTTAATATTTCCAAGATGACCATACTGCTTGTCGATGATGTTATTTTTACCGGCCGTACCACCAAGGCCGCCCTTGAAACTCTCATGAGTTTTGGAAGGCCCAGCTGTATTAAACTTTTCTGTCTTGTTGACAGGGGCAACAGGGAGCTTCCCATTCAGCCTGATTACTGCGGTCTGAAGATTTCAACTACCTTTGATGATAAAATAAATGTTATCCTTAAGGATAACAGTTCATCAGAGGATTCAGTGGTAATGGTGGAAACAGAAGTTTAAAAGGAACTATAAAATCTTTTTCTTAAAAAAAAGGGCCCCCGGGGGGGCTCCTTTTTTTTAAGTGCGACTGGCAGACATTTTTTACATCGAAGAGATGACCTCATTCAATGTTTCTTCAAGTTTTTTCCCGTTTTCAATATTACGGTGAGATCCTTCCATGGGGTAACGGGTCGCCTCGGTCATTGCCTCCACCTGCTTTTTTATTTCTCCGTAATATTCCAGTTCTTTTTTTGTCGATTTCACTGTTTTGTCTTCAATCTCGTTATTGAGATGGCTCGTGTCGGTCATGTCATAGTTAAGGGCTGCCATACTGCGTATGTCAGAACAGGCAATTGATACGTGGGCAAGAAGGTCTGAATAAATCTGCCGTGTCGCATCGTTTTGTTCGACTCTGCTGATGACATCTTCAATTTCAAGATATTTCATGAATTTTAAGGAAATCAGCACGGTTAAAACGGTAATGGTTTGAAGGTTCTGCTCGAAGGTATGATGTTTTTCAATAACCAGTTGTTCAATAGATAATGAGTCGTCATGCAGCTGCTGGGTGAAACTGTTTACCTGTTCTGCAAATTCGAGCTGAGAATTGGAGCTTTTATTTACCTCAACGGCGATGTTCCAGCCCTTGTTCGCATCCTCGCTGAGAGCGGTCAGTTCCTCTTTTTTTCCTTCCTCAACAAGTTTTTCAACGGACTTGAATTTATTAACCAGTTCAAGCCCCCTTTCAAGATTTGATGATGATCCCTGGATGGCCTTCTCTGCGTCTTCGAAGGCGACCTCGGTCAGTTTTTTAAGTTTTTGAATCGCTTCCTGTTGAAGTTTTTTCTTATAAAGGAGAAGATTGTCAAGATAGACAATGATATTATCCTTTTCAATGATATCCTCAATATTTGCGGACGCCTTTTCTATAGTGTCTTCGAGAGCGTTGATTTTTTCCACCATAGCGGAAGTCTGGTCTTCGGTAAGCCCTCCTGTACTGTTGAGGTCTTCGATAAGGGTTTTCTGTTTTTCTGTATTTGCCTTCAGCACTTTGCAGGTGTTATATACGATAGTATCCTGGTTACGAAGTTCGCTGTTCGATTTAGCTACAGTTGCCAGATCTTTGGTAAGAACATCCCCTATTTCAAGTGAAAGATTTATGAATTTTATAGCTTCTTCAGAATGTGACTTTCTAAGCTTTGATGATTCGTTGACCTTTCTTGCTATCAGGCCAAATTCTTCTGCTACATCATTCAAGGTGGAAATAATTTTTTTATCCATCTCTGCTCTCCTGTTAAATATCACCTATGATTCTATGCTGAAATTTTTTGAATGTCAAATTTTTTTCATTAAATATTTCAAAAGTAATTTTCCTCATTTATTTGTGCTTTAATTCTTGATTATCATTTTTAGTATGATACAGTAATTGCTGTTGAAGTACAGTCACTGTACTGCACTGCGATATCTCATGAAAAAGGGTGACAGGGAATGGCGGGAATCACCATAAGGGGAAAACTTATAACGGCTTCGCTGCTGGCGGTGTTTCTCTATTCAGCCATCACGATTTTTGTCTATCATCATTATTATCGAAATCCTTCTAATCCTTCTGTATCAGTCACTATCTCGGAACAGGCAACAGGCAGGGGAGGGGATTTCTGCAGGGGGCTTTCGACTTCCCTCAATAAGATAATCACTCTTGCTGAAATTTTTGAAACAGCTATTCATATAAAAAGTGTGCGCTTCAACAGGTTTGGAGTAAATACTTTTCTTAAACGATTTCTCTTAAATAACGGGGAATTTAAATCTGTTTTTCTCATTTTTGAGGATAATGCCTTTGATGGTTCTGATGGTAATTTTCGTGGCTACAGGGGAAACAGGTGGGGGCATGATAACAGCGGAAGGTTTATTCCTCACTGGATCAGAAGCCCTGAAGGGAAGGCATTACTTTTCCCTGTAAAAATACAGAATTCTCTTTATGGAGAACTTTATGAAAAAGTTAAAAGCTCCCGCATAGCAATTATTAAAGGCCCGCGGGAGCACCTGTTTGACAACAACAAATTGAAAGTTATCTCTGTTGCCGTGCCCTTATTCGATGCGAATTCAAAATTTTTGGGTCTTGTGGGGGGAGATTATGATTTTGTTCAAGTTGAAAAAAGGTTCAGAAAAACATACAGTGATTATGGTGGAAGTGTCCTTCTTTTTTCCGCAAAGGGGGCCCCTGTTGCCGCAGCGGGAAAACCCCCGGTTAAAACGGGGAATCTCGACATGGTACAAAAACTTGAAAGCTACCATGTCACCGCCATTCGTGCCGGGACCGGAAAGGTGACAACGTGTTTTTATCTCGCAGAAGAAATACTTAAAAGAAAAATTTCTTCCATCGCGGATAATGGAAGGTGGGGACTTTATGTTACCCTGGCCGGGGGCATCGCGATAATTCTGCTGTTTTTTCTGTTTATCAGGTGGCAGTACGCGGGCTCCATGAAATCTATAGCCAGAGAGGGGCTGATGCTTTTGGAGGGGAAATCGTCTGCTGTGTCAGAGGTTCCGAGGCTGCCTGAATTTCGTTATTTGTCAGAAATGCTGGTTCATGTTTCAAAAGAGCTTGTTCAACGTATAGATGAAATCGAAATGACCGGTAACAGTATCCAGGGGCAGGTTAAAAAAATTCAGTCCGGTATTGCAGGTACAGGTGAAAATATCAAGACCCATGAAAGCTCTATTGCAACCATGACCGGCGCGATAGAAGGGATTACTGACGCCGTTGTGAAGAACAGTGAAGATGCAGAAATTACCAGCAGGCTCGCCCGGGCTACTGCTGAGAATGCCCGTGAAGGAGGCGATGCTGTTGCCGGAACAGTTGAGGCAATGAAAAATATCGTGGAACAGATAAATGTCATCGAGGATATTGCCTATAAGACAAATCTTCTGGCCCTTAACGCGGCTATTGAGGCGGCGCGGGCAGGTGAAAATGGCAGGGGGTTTGCCGTAGTGGCAGGTGAAGTTCAGAAACTCGCGGAAAGAAGCAAATCAGCTTCTCTTCAGATACGAGAAGTCGCATCTTCAAGTATGGATGTGGCAGTAAAAGCAGGTAAGCTCCTTGAGACAATTGTGCCAGAGATTAATAAAACCGCAGAATTTATTCAGAAAATTTCATTTTCTTCCGCTGAACAGAAAAATGAAATAGAAAATATCAGTGCCGGTATGGAGAGAATGCTTGGTGTGTTCGAAAAAAGCAGTTTAATGATTAAAGATATTTCCGTAGAGGTTGCCGCCCTGAATACAATGACTGGTGAAATGGCCAGCCTGGCCGAAGACAAAAGAGCTGAAAGCGATAATAAACGTCGCCTCATTGAGAAAAAAAGTTAAGGACTACGTGATAAAATATTTGTTGATACATCTGATCTGGTGTGTTATTATTCAGATACTAATTCGATGAAGAGAAAAAATACCTCAACCGGAGGAAAAAATGGAAAATAATATTACTGTTGCCGATGAAATGGAGATTTCATCTGAGATAAAAGAAGAAAACGTCAAACAGTACCTGACATTTCATGTCGGAAATGAGAATTATGGGGTTGAAGTCAGCAATGTGAAAGAAGTCATCGAATATGAGAATGTTTACAGGATACCCGCAGTACCGGATTATATCCAGGGGGTTATTAATCTGCGTGGTGATGTTGTGCCTGTTATAGACCTTGCCTGTAGATTTTTTGAAAGGAAGAGTGAGATTACCAAATTTTCATGTATAGTTATTGTTGAAATCGAAGAAGATGAAAATGTAATTTTTATCGGATTTCTTATAGATGCAATAAATGCCGTTCTTGATCTTGCTGAAAAAAATATTGAATCAACACCGAGTTTTGGCGCAAAAATCAGGACTGATTTCATTACCGGTGTCGGAAAGGTCGATGATGAATTTATCATTCTTCTCGATGCTTACAAGGTTCTTGATATAAACGAGCTGGCTGATTTTTGATAACGGGAATGTAATTGATGTCAGTATTCTCTGGAGGCGAAATAAATGAAAAATACCCGTGTCGTTAAAGAAAAAGAAAAAATTGTAGAAGAAAAGATGTTCGTAACCTTTTCTCTTGCCGGTGATAAATTTGGTGTCGATGTTTCAAAAATTCAGGAAATAATCGGTGTTCCGGAAACGGCACATGTCCCCAATACAATGGCTTATATGAAAGGTGTGACAAATTTAAGAGGGAGAGTTATTCCCCTTATTGATTTACGTATTAAATTCAGTCTCCCTGAAAAAGAATATGACAAGATGACAGTGGTCCTGATTGCTGAAGTCAGTGATATTTGTGTTGGATTGATTGTCGATTCTGTTTCTGATGTGGTTTCTCTTCCGGTAACTGATATTCAGGATACACCTCATTTTAGTGAAAGTATTAATGCTGACTGTATAGAGGGTACCTGCAAGATGGAGAAAGAAATTCTCATTATAATTGATGTTGATCAAATTTTTGATGAAGAAGAGCTGTCATCAATCAATAAATAAATATAATATATGATTCTGGAGGGAAGAAAAAATGGCAAAAACGATTATGATAATTGATGATGCAACTTCGATCCGTCAGGTTGTTGCGATGACCCTTGAGGAAGCGGGATACGATTATCTTGAAGCTGAAGACGGGATCGATGCTCTTAATAAACTTGATGGTCGTGACGTCGATATGTTTATTTGTGATGTTAATATGCCAAACATGGATGGGGTTACTTTTCTTGAAAAAGTTAAGAATGATGAAAAATATTCAAGTTATAGATACACTCCCTTTATTATGCTTACAACCGAAGCTGGCGCGGATATGCGTGCGAGGGGAAAAGAACTGGGGGCAAAGGCATGGATGGTAAAGCCCTTTCAGCCTGATCAGCTTCTCGGGGCAGTGAAGAAACTTTTAATTTAAAGATGGAGAAAGAGATGAGTGTAACAGTTAAAACGGAGCCGATATCAGGAAATGCTTTTAAATTATATCTTGAAGGTGACATAACCATTTATACTGTCAATGAACTGAAGGAACAGCTTGTTGAAGATATAAATGACTATAACTCCCTGGAAATTGATTTAAAATCTGTCGCAAAGATGGATACGTCCGGATACCAGCTTTTTCTTTTTTTAAAAAATGAGGCTTCCAGGCTGGGTAAGAAGATATCAATAATGAACCCGAGTGCTGAAGCAGCCAGGATATTTGAACTTTACAATACTGAATTATAAACCAATCTGCAGGAGTGAATAATGGGATCAGGAAAATTCAACCTCAATGATGCGTTAAATACATTTTTTATCGAGAGCAGAGAAATGCTCGATAACATGGAGTCATGACTGCTTGATCTCGAAAAGGATTCTTCGGATACGGAATCCATGAATGCACTCTTCAGGTCTGTGCATACCATAAAGGGGTCGGCAGGTATGTTCGGTCTTGAAAAAATAGAACGTTTTACTCATACTGTTGAAAATGTTCTTGATGATGTCCGAAATGGCAAGATTGTCGTTGATTCTGATCTCATCGGTCTGCAGCTTGAATGCCATGATTTTATAATGTTTCTCCTGGATCTCATGGAAAAGTCTCCAGAGGCTGCACTTTCTGATGAAGAAAACGAGAGAAAAGATAAACTCCTTGAACGCCTTAATGCCTATCTTGATACCGGGAAGGTTGTAGATGAGACACCTCAAAAAGGGGAGGATGTGGAGTTAGTTCATGAAGATACGGGTAATGGTACAATCGTTGAGAGTGAATTCTGGCACATTTCACTTCGTTTCAGCAGGGATGTTTTTAGAAACGGCCTTGATCCCCAGTCATTTATAAACTATCTCACTGAAATGGGGCAGATAACAAACCTTGTTGTCGTTGATGAAGATTTGCCCGGTCAGGAAGATTATAATCCCGAAGACTGTTATATAGGTTTTGAAATCCAGTTCGATGGAGATACTGATAAAAAAACAATTGAAAATGTCTTTGAGTTTGTCATCGACGATTGTACACTGAAAATTATTCCTCCCCGTAGCAGTATTTCTGACTATGTTGATCTTCTTGATGAATTGCCTGAGACCCCCATGAAAATCGGGGATATGCTTCTTCAGGTCGGTTCTCTCACCGAAATAGAACTCGAAGAAGCCCTTGACCTTCAGGGGGGAGGCGATGATGGAGAAGGCAGGTTTATTGGTGAGATTATGCTGGAAGAGCAGATGGTGCAGAAGAAAGTTCTCGATGCTGCTCTTGAGAAACAACAGGGCGTCAGAAAGGTTGAAGAACGAAAACGCAAGTCAATACGAATCGATGCTGATAAACTGGATGAGTTGATAAATCTTATCGGTGAGCTTGTCATTACAGGAGCCAATGTCAGACAGCTGGCGGAAAGAAACAGTGATGCAGATCTTGGAGAGGCGGTGTCATCGATGTCACGACTCATTGAGGATGTTCGTGACAGCACCATGAATTTGCGAATGGTCCAGATTGGTGAAACATTCAAACGCTACGAAAGGGTCGTGCGTGACCTCAGCAGGGAACGAGGCAAGGATATTGATCTTGTTATCGCCGGGGGGGAAACAGAACTTGATAAAACCCTTATTGAAAAAATATCAGATCCCCTCATGCATCTTATACGCAACGCAGCGGATCACGGTATTGATATGCCTGATATTCGTGCCGGCCAGGGTAAGCCCCGTAAAGGTGTTATACAGTTGAATGCCTATTATGAGACTGGCAGTATCGTTATTGAGGTTATCGACGATGGTAATGGATTGAACAGGGAAAAAATCTTTCAAAAGGCAGTTGAACGCGGTGTGATTCAGAGTGACCAGAAACTTTCTGATGATGATCTATATCAGTTGATATTTGAAGCCGGTTTTTCAACCGCTGACGAAATAACCAATATCTCCGGCAGGGGGGTTGGTATGGATGTGGTGAGGAAAAATATCGAGGCTCTCAGGGGATCCATTATAATTGAGAGCGAAGAGGGGACTGGTACAACCATGCGTATTCATCTGCCATTAACCCTGGCAATCGTTGATGGTTTTATGGTCAAGGTTGGTGATTCTTATTATGTAATGCCCCTTGATATGGTAACAGAGTGTACCGAAGTGGATATCAGCGAACTGAATGCAAAGGAGGGGGGTAATTTTATGAACCTGAGAGGGGAAGTCCTTCCCTTTATGCGTCTTCGTGAGTTTTTCAGTGAAGAAAGCCAGGCCCCTGAACGAGAGAATATAATTGTTCTTGAATACGCAAGAACTAAAGCCGGGCTTGTAGTGGATAAACTTATTGGAGAATTTCAAACCGTAATCAAGCCCCTGGGGAAACTTTTTATGAACCTGCAATGGGTAAGTGGGGCCACAATACTTGGCACCGGCGAAGTGGCACTGATTCTTGATGTACCAAAACTTATTCAGCATATTCAATCAAGGGAAACAAAGAGTGTCGGTGTAGCTGAAGAAATATAAGGGTTCTGCCAGGTCTTTTGACGCAGGAAAATGATTTATTTTTGAGACGACGTCATGTTGTCAAATGAAGCAGTTTCGTTTTTAAAAAAGACCCCGTCGATGCCGCATGCCGGAACTGCGGGATTCTTAATTTATATCTGGATATAAGATATTGAAAAAAATAAATGTGATGATTATTGATGATTCTGCTTCTGTGAGAATGGTTCTTAAGCAGATCCTTAATACTGATCCTTATATTGAAGTCACCGCGACTGCTGCGAATCCCCTCCTGGCTGACCGTTATCTTGAGAAGCAATGGCCTGATGTCATTATACTCGATATAGAGATGCCTCACAAGGACGGCATAACCTACCTGAAAGAAATAATGAAGAAAAGGCCGACACCGGTGGTCATTTGTTCATCCCTGACCGAAAAGAATGCTTCCATCACCATTGATGCCATGCGGGCCGGAGCAGTAGAGGTTTTGACGAAACCAAAAATTGGCGTACAGGATTATTTTAATGAAACATCCATGATGATTATTGATGCGGTAAAGTCTGCATCGCAGGCTAATCTGAGAAAATTAAAAAACAATATCAATAAAACCCCGGCGGAAACTGAAAAAATAATACCTGCCAGCCCCCCCTTCCCTTCTGTCCAGGAGAAATTAAGTGCTGATGTTATTCTTCCAGCGGGCAGAGAAAAAAAAGTTGATGGTGATACTGATAAAATTATTGCCATTGGAGCGTCTGCGGGGGGGACACAGGCTATTGAAGCGGTGCTAAAAACTCTTCCCCGTGACACTGCCGGTATTGTTATTGTACAACATATGCCGGAAAAATTTACCGAGGCATTTGCTATGAGGCTCGACAGTGTATGTAATATTACAGTCAAAGAAGCTGTGGATAAAGACAAAATCGAAAGAGGAATGGCTTTTGTCGCCCCTGGAAACAGGCATATGCTAATTGCCCGCAGCGGCAGAAGCTATGGTATAGAGATAAAGGATGGCCCCCCCGTATGTCGTCACAGGCCTGCTGTTGATGTTCTGTTCAGGTCCGTTGCAAGGTACGCTGGCAGCAATGCCCTCGGTATCATTCTGACGGGAATGGGGGATGACGGTGCAGCGGGGATGGTTGAAATGCATGCTGCCGGGGTCAGGACGATCGCTCAGAACGAAGCGACTTCAATTGTTTTTGGAATGCCGAAGGAGGCAATCGCCCGTGGTGCTGTCGAGGCAATTCTTCCACTTGATCAGATTGCCGGTGAAATTGTCAGTTACTCGAGAATCCCTGTATCTTAAGAAGTGGGAAGACACTGCTGAATTGCGGTTATTTTTTTTCTCTTGCACGCCTTTTTAGAATTGTATTATGATATATCATTTCACAGTGTAATTTTTCAATGTCGCTTTCATCAAGGAGTCCTTTTTCGATAAAAAAGCGGCCGATAGGTTGCTGGCTGTTATACTGTTTGGCCAGTATTGCCCTGTACTGGAATGAATTGATGTAATTAAGCCTGAAGGCGCATTCTCCGAAGAGTTCCCTCTGTTTTTTTGATTTAAGAATATCAGCAATATCCTGTGGGACAAGGATATTCCAGGCAACGGCAATCTCTCCAAAGGAGGGACGCTGCTTTCTTTGCCACTGAATGGCATCGATCAGGTTTTTCAATGAAATGTGCCCCGTGTAAAAGAGAAACTGTCCAAGAAGGAGCTCTGTATGGGGAAGGTAGTGGACTTTTGTTTTTCTGATGGAATGCCCGGCAGGCCTGTTGTGAAGGGGCGGAGCGTCTGAATTTTTTGAGTTGTGAAAGTTTTTTCGTTCTGTTTTTTTCTCAGCTTTTTTTCTGCGGCCGTAAAATCTATCTTTTCTGGTTCTGGTTTTTCCTCTACTGCTTGTTTTTTGCGGTGATGGTGTGGGCGGGTAATGTGTGCCGGTTTTTGCTGTTTGTTTCAGCAGCGTGGTAGTGCCCGCGACAAAGGAGTCAAGAAGGCTGTAGGCATTACTGATTTGTTTAAATCGTGTTTCCAGAATAGTCTGGTTTACACCTATCAGGCGTGCCCGGTCAGGATGGGTTTGCAGAGCCAGTTGTTTATATGTCTGCCTGAGTGTGGCAGTTTCGAGGGCTTGAATATTTTTTAAATGGACATGCGTCGTTTGAGTAAACAAAATTTTATATGCATTCAACAAATCATAGTATGAAACAGCGGATTTTTTTGTCATGATTCACGTATTATGGTTCCTTTTTTTGTGTACAAAATTGCTGAGTTAAGCATATATGTTAGATATATATGATCAAGCAATATTTTCAGGCAGGTTTTTAATTTTTCTGCCTTTTCCAGGAGTTTTAATATGAAAGATATGGTAATTATAGGCGGGGGGCCCGCCGGACTGAGCGCTGCAATCTATGGTATTCGTGCCGGCCTTGACCTGATGCTAATTGAAAAATTTTCTCCCGGGGGACAGGTAATGAATACCTTCGAGGTTGAAAACTATCCCGGTTTTTCAGAACCTGTTGCAGGGTGGGAACTGATGTCAAAGATGGAACAGCAGGTCCGCCGCCTTGGTGTGGAAATCGGACAGGGGGAAGTAAAGTCAATCCAGAAAAACGTTGAAGAGAACTTTTTTGTCATTCGCTTTTCAGATAATCGTGTTATGGAAAGCCGCACGGTCATTGTGGCAACGGGGGCCTCTCTTCGTAAACTCGGCGTTGAAGGAGAAGAGGCCTTTACCGGCAGGGGGGTCTCCTACTGCGCTACATGTGACGGGGCCTTTTTCAAGGACCGTGTGACTGCGGTTGTCGGCGGGGGGGATACCGCCCTGGAGGAGGCGATTTTTTTGACGCGTTTTTCCAGTAAAGTCTACATTATTCACCGGAGAGACGAATTCAGGGGTACGAAGATTCTGCAGGAAAGGCTGCTTTCAAACAGCAAAATTGAACCGATATATGATACACTTGTTGAATCGATAAACGGCACTGATGCGGTAAAGACCCTCACATTGAAAAATAAAAAGACAGGGGCCGTGCGTGAACTCGAAGTGGATGGTGTCTTCATCTTTGTAGGGTATGATGCGAACACGACTTTTTTACAGGGGGAACTTCTCAATGAACAGGGAGAAGTGAATGTTGACATGGAGATGAAAACTTCCATCGACGGGCTTTACGGTGCCGGGGATGTAAGGAGTAACTCGAGAAGGCAAATCATAATGGCCGCTGCTGATGGCGCCACTGCGGCCCTTAGCGCCTATGATTATATCACTGAATGTGATTTCAGCTGCATCGAGGAAGGATGACAGTATGTTTATGATAACCAAAGAGAGGAACAGGGTAATGAGAAAAGGTATTGTACTGTTTTTGTTTCTGATAACAGCCCTGGGGGGGTGCGGTAAGACCTCGAGATACAGTGAAGTTGTGAACCATATTGATGAAATAATCGAATACCAGTATACCTATATCGAAAAGCTCAATAAAGCGAATAACGGTGCGGAAGTTGCAGCAGCCATTGACGATTATGTTGATAAAATGCTCCTTTTTTCAGAAAGGTGGAAGGGGCTGACAAAAAAATATCCCGTGTTGAAAAGTGATAAACTTCCCCCCGAACTGGAAAAGCAGCTGAAAAGGCTTGATGAAACAGTTAAGATTGTTGAGGAAAGGGTAAGCACTCCCCTGAACCGTTTTATCCTTGAACCGCCGGTACTGAAGGCATTCCAGAGGATGACAGAAAAAATGAGTAATATTGAAATAAGGGCCGGGGGGAAGTAAAAAAATCAGGCCCCGGGAAGACGCCTGACCAGGGAGCGGACGCAGCTGAGCAGGTTTTCCTGGATGGACTGGAGGCGGTCTTCATCCATTTTCAGGTAATCGAAACTGAAATGCCTTTCGTTAAGAAAAAGAGTCTTTGACAGGGTGAGACGCAAAAGGGGTATGCCCTTTTCACAATATGTTTTCATTATATGGCTCTCGGCACATGGATGGTTAAGACTGAAGGGAGTCGTGACAGTACCCCTTTCGCGGGAAAATTTTTTTTTCAGCAACTCAAGAAAATTTTCAGCCACCTCATCCGGTGCAGACAGAAGAGTTTCTTCTCCCGAGGTAAACCTGTTCTGCACTGCAAAAAGAGGCCGCGGTTCTCCCGTATCAGGCGCAACCGGTGACATTGTATGGCAGTCTATAATAAGTTTTATCTTTTCGTTTTCGAGATTTTTCTCGATTTTTTCATGAAAGGGGAAGTAGTGCCTTTTCAGAATGTTGGCCAGGGCAATGTCATCGGGAAAATGATCCGGCAGAAAAATGTCCCTGTCGCGGGATGTTTTCTTTTTAATAACAGAATGAGAGGTGTTTTTCAGCGCCGTATAGGGGCAGTCGAGATCGACAAAGAGTTTTGATACAGGGCTGTCGATACAGAGAAATTCCGGTGCGTGGAAGAAAAATATCTCCCGCGCGCCGCTGTCTGCCTCAAGGAAAAGATCATATTTGTCAAGAACGGTATATTCTTCCAGTTCCCGGGGGACGGTGTACCCCCCATGGGGAATAGTGATAAGTATGTGCTTGTTCGTTTTTTTCATGTCGTTTAAAGCTGGTCGAGAGAAGAAAAGTAGTTGAACCCTCGAAAGTGATTGTTTATGACTTTTATAAACAGAATGTATTCTGTATTTTAATCAGTAATAATTCATATACAGATTTTTTGTGTTACATTATGAATTATATGTACCCCCGCCGGAGGCAGTTGTAATAATAGAGTATTTTTTGCACAAAATACGTTGAGGAAAAAATACTGTTTTTTTATTATACCTTATTTTTTATATGGGGTACTATAAATAGTAAAGATAAAATTAGCAAAGATGCATGATTTTGCAGCATATACAACAAAGATATTCTGTATTTTTATCAGTAATAATTCCTGAACAGATTTTTTGGTGCTAAAGTGTGAATTTATACATCTCTGTTGCCGGATGCAGTTGTAATAATAGAGCATTTTTTATGCAAAATAAGTCAGGAATGCATACTGGAATATTATAATTTTTATGGATATTAAACCTTATTGTGAACATTAAAAAAGATTTTTCATCTGTTAAAGCTATTCTTTTTGATTTTGATGGTACCCTTGTGGATACCATGGAAGGCTATGCTGATATTGCCGGGGAAATTGTCAGTTCCTTCTCTGCAGAGTATACCTTTGAGCGGGCACGGGCCAGGTATCTTGAAACGTCGGGGATTCCCTTTTTTCAGCAGCTTGAGATTTTTCTTCCAGGGAACAGTGAAAATGCCCGGCTGGCGGAAAAGTTCGAGGAAAGGAAACAGGAAGGCCTCTACAGAACGGTTTTCCCTGATGAGGTGAGAGAGACAATAGAAGAATTACGCAGGCGCGGTTACCTTGCGGGTATTTCCTCTAATAATTTTCAGCATATGGTTGACAGGTTCCTCGAAACAAATCATCTTGTATTTGATGTGGTACTCGGGTTTCAGCCGGGATTTGCCAAGGGGAAGGACCATTTTGATCGTTTTCTCAATGATTTTGGTTTTTCCAGAGATGAGCTTCTCTTTGTCGGAGATTCCCTTAAAGACGCTGAAAAGGCCCTGGAGAATGGAATTACCTTTGCCGGTATAGAGGGAACTTTTTCCCGCGGGGAATTTCTCGAACTCGATCCCGGTATCGTTACCATCAATTCAATAAAGGAACTCTTATCATTATGCGTATAGTCGTACTCGCCGCCGGCACCGGCAGCAGGCTTGAACAATATACGACAGACAGAACAAAGGCAATGGTACCTGCCGCGGGGAAACCCCTCATTGATTATCTCCTTGATTTTGTCGATCCCGCCTCATACAGTGAAATTCTTGTTGTCGGCGGTTATTGTTTTTCGAATCTTGCTGACTACCTGCAGAAAAAGGATAACT
Source organism: uncultured Leptospirales bacterium (assembly GCA_964534225.1). Taxonomy (GTDB): domain Bacteria; phylum Spirochaetota; class UBA4802; order UBA4802; family UBA5550; genus CAZHNW01. The sequence goes on from CAZHNW010000032.1 coordinate 18,437, forward strand.
CCCGTATTTCCGTTGTAGAGAACAGGGATTATCTCAAGGGTAATATTTTTACCCTTGTTACCGCACTCGATTTTTTTTCAGAAGGGTCATTTCTTCTCTGCAACGCTGACCATGTTTATCCCCCTGAGATGTTTGCGCAGATGAAAAAAAGTTTTAAGGGGATCACCGCCATGTGTGACCTGGACAGGCCCCTTACCGATGATGACATGAAGGTTAAGGCATGGAAAGATACAAAGCGGGTACAGAGGATCAGCAAAAAGCTGACCGCCTTTGATTACGGCTACATCGGTATGACCTATGTCGATGAAAAGGAATCGGCCCTTTACAGGCGCGCGGTAGAAGAGACCCTCAGTCTCCATGGTGATAATGCCGTTGTGGAAAATGTTCTCGGGGTTCTTGGAAATGAAATCGAGACAGCACCCCGCATATGCGACCTTTCAGGCTTTGGCTGGTACGAGATCGATGATGCTTTTGATTTAAAGGCCTTCGAAGAAGCAATGGCGCAAAAGTCTAAGTAATTCAGTGGGGGATAATCTCCCTTTGTTTAAAAAAGAGACAGCAGGGCAGGCATATGAAATTTCAACGAAAACAGGTTTTCGCCTTATTATCAATTGTTATAATTCTACTGGTGGTTTTTCACTATTTTTTTCGTGATGACAGTCTTCCCCGGGATTATATAATTGAAAAGAGCGGGGCCGTTACTGTTGATGACGTAAAAGCCCTGTCTGAAAATGTTGATTTCAGTGACGCAAAGAGAAAAAATTTTTTTTCCGGGGATGTTGTTAACAGGTATACTTTCAGGTATTTCAAGTTTCTCCAGACAAAATTTCAGGATGCATCTTCCCTTGATGAGCATCTCAACGCGGTGAGGGAATATCTCTTTACCACGATGGACCCGGGCGAGGCGGAGAAACTTTTTGCGCTTTATAAAAAGTTTGTGGACTATGAAAGAAAACTCGCTGAAAAGTTGAAAAGCTGGGGAAGACCTTCAAGCAGCCGTGACCTTCTTAAAACACTTCACAGCATATATGATTACCAGAAAGAGACCTTTGGTGAAGAAATCGCCCTGAAACTCTTTGGCGCCAGTATCAAGGCACGGGAGTACCCGATTCGTCGAAGCAGTATCGTCAACGACAAATCTCTCTACGGGGCTGAAAAAGAGGCACAGATAAAACAACTGGATGAAGATATGTGGGGAAGGGGAAAATCTTCACCCATAGGGGCGTCACGTCCCTACGAAAGATATCGTGACAGGCTCCAGATATACTCACGGGACCTGAGTGAACTTCCCCCCGCAGAGAAAGCGGAAAAAATTCGGGAATTTCGAAAAGAATATTTTTCACCCGAAGTGCAGGCGCGCCTTGAAGCTGTTGACCGCAGAATGGCTGAAACAAAGGCCTCGGAAGAGGCCTACCGCGAGAGGGAGCAGGCCATTATAAATGATCCCAATGTCACCACTGAAGAAAAGGAAACGAAACTGCGTGAACTGCAGAAAGAAATATTCGGCAGTGGCGCCGATGCTTTCAGACGGCGGGAAAATATCAGGCGGGCTCTGAAAGAAAGATAACACGTCCCGTTACCAGGAGAAGAATTCCCAGTGACAGGAGAACGGGCCAGTCGCCTGCCCCGGTGTAGATGGTTTTCTCATCGAGAAGGTGAAAACTTCCCCCTGTGCCCGCCCTTTCGAAAAGTTCTGTGCGGTGAAGAATTTTTCCCGTGGCATCGATGATGGCTGAAACTCCCGAGTTGGATGCCCTGAGCAGGCAGCGTCGGTTTTCCACTGCCCTGAGGCGCGCGATGTCAAGATGAAGCTGAGGCATTGCCCCCCGTCCGAACCAGGCATCGTTACTGATATTGATCAGGAACACTGCCCCTTCGGCAACGGCGCGGCGAAAGTGGCCGGGATAGACCGCCTCGAAACAGATGGCAAAGCCCGCGTGCTCCCCTGCAACCCTTCTTGTCTTTCTTCCGTATCCTGCTGCGAAATCCGACGGGGCGCGATAGTAGCCTCCCATGAGGGGATAGATGTTTCCCGTCTCCCCGAAGGGCAGAAGTATCTGCTTGTCATACCATCCCTTTTTGCCGCTCTCGATTATCCAGGCGCTGTTGAATATTTTTTTGCCCTTTCCGTGCCGCACTCCTCCGCTGACCAGTGTCGTTCCCGCAGGCAGGGCCCTGCGCAGTTGAGAGAAAAAGCCGGGTGTGAGTTCATCGGCGTCATTGAGAACGGTCTCGGGCCAGATAACCAGAAGTGGTGCAGAAGAGGGACAGCCCTTTTCGCGGGTGAGTTTTGCATAGGTGTTGATGCGCCGGTTGAAATTTCCTCTCCATCTCTCCCGGTGGGTGAAGTTGCCCTGTATGATGAGAACGTTTTTCTCCTCTGCCTTTTTCTGCAGGGCATGAATTTGAGCTGTCCTGTAAATTCCATAAAGGGGGGGAAGTAGAAGCAGTATTACCAGGCCTGTAAGGCGGCAGCGGTAGCGCCACAGGAAAGGTCTTATCCCATCTGTTGATATTTTACCTGTGCTGATTTCGCGGGTAAGGGAAAAGATAAGGCTGCCGGTACATATGATTAAAAAGCTCAGGCCGTAGGGGCCGGTAATGTCGGCTGCCTGCATGTAGGGGGGCCATGCCGCGGCACTGTGACCGATAGTGACCCAGGGTATCGTAAAGGGAAGAATCTCCGCAAGATATTCAACGGTTACCCAGAGTGCCGGGGGCAGAATAATCCCGAAGAAGGAAGATCGCTGCGGCAGCGCAACGTATCCGGCACAGAAGGCGCCATAGAGAATGCCGTAGGGAATCACTACGGCAGCACCGAAAAATAAAAGGGCTGTGGCAATACCCTTTTCATAGTGAACGGTCATGGCATAAAAAATGAAATGGGCGGTTCCCAGGGCGGAGAGGACTGTCCAGAGTAGGCCGGCAGAAAATGCCCTGCCCGCATGACCCTCTAATCTTTCGAGATAATGAAGCAGTGGTACCGGAAAGAGAAAGGCACAGGGAAAGCAAGATACCGGTGGGAAACTGAGGGTAAAGAGTAGTGATGAGAGAATGACGCGCCACATTTTATTTTTTCCTGTGGGGGACAGGGGGTTATTGAGGCAGTACCAACGGGAAGTAATTACCAGATGATGCGAAGGGGGTTTATCAGTCGTCCGTGATGCATCAGCATAAAGTGGAGGTGGGGGCCCGTGCTGCGCCCGGTAGATCCCACCCTTCCGATAACAGTTTTCTGCGTGACCCAGTCTCCTTTCTTTGCCGTTATGTGAGAGAGGTGCCCGTACATGGTGCTGTAGCCGTTCCTGTGTTGTATGATAATGCTTTTTCCGTAACCGTCACGCCATCCTGTATATATGACCATACCTTCACGGGCAGCCTTTATGGGGCGCCCCATGGGGGCCTGGATATCAATTCCGTTGTGAAAGGCCATGGAGTGGAAAAAGGGGTCAACCCTGTCACCGAACATAGAAGTGAAATGACCCTGCAGGGGAGAGTTGAAAGTGCGGTGATAGCGATAGAGAGTCGCAATGGCCGGGTTAACCTGCACGGGGGCACTGTTTTCAAAGAAGACAAGCCTTACATCATCATTGGATATGAGTTTCAGTATGCTGGGAAGGTACTCACCCTTTACTTCTCCCTTAAAGGAGAGCATATCTTTCATTGTCCCCACATCGAAAAAATCATCAAAGGCAAAGAGCACACCATTTTTGCGGGGAACGACAATGGTATTGTTTTCTTTTACCTGGAGAGATGTAAGATAGGGATTGGCCCCTATGAGGGTCGCAATCGTGACGCGGTATCGCCGTGATATGGTCCATAGCGTTTCTCCCCTGCGAACATTGTGAAGAACCAGTTTGACCCCGGGATCATGGGGGTAGTTTTTGATAAAATTAATATATGCCTTCTGATCATTAAAAAGGGGAAAGCCCTCCTGCAGGGTGTAGCTGCCGGATTCAACCTCGACACCGTCAATGATGAAGGAGTTAATAATATTGGCGGTGAGAAAAAAGAGGAGAAGAAATGCGCCGGTGATAATGGCACCGACGCGGATTCTTTGCATCTGGAAGTTGGTAACAGGAAGTCCGTTAATCATTTTTTTCTCCCGAGGAAGTGTGATTTTTTCGCAGCCGCTTCAATGGCGTCCATTACGATGCCGGAAAAACCGGATTTTTCCAGAATATGAACCGCATCAATCGTTGTCCCCCCCGGGCTGGTGACCATGTCCCGCAGGGTGAGGGGATTTTTCCCTGTTTCAAGAACGAGTCCCGCTGCTCCTGCAACGGTTTGAGATGCCAGTTCAAGGGCCTGTTCGCGGGGAATGCCCATTTTTACCGCACCGTCAGCCATGGCCTGGATGAAGGTGAAGACATAGGCGGGGCCGCTGCCGGAAACGCCGGTAACAGCATCCATCAGGCTCTCCGGCATGACCAGTACTTTTCCTACTGCGGAAAATATTTCTTCTGCCGCGGCGGTATCTTCATCGCTGCAGTGAGAACCGGCGCTGATAACGGTCATGCCTTTGCGGGCCAGGGCCGGTGTGTTGGGCATGGCACGGATGAGTTTTGTTTCGCCGCGGGTAACTTCCTCCATAGCCTGTATGGTAACTCCCGCTGCCACAGATATGACCACCTGCTTCAGTAAATGTGTATCTATTTCTTTAAGGACTTTCGGTATAATCGGGGGTTTTACCGCAAGGATGATAAAGTCAGAGGCTTTTGTAAGTTCCGCAGTATTTTCAGCGGTACGGACACTGCCTGATGCGGGCAGGTCATGGAGCCGGTCGGCACTGGTGTCATAGACCACGATTTCCTTCAGGCCGCCTTCTTCTGCGAGCCCCTGGATGATGGCGCGTCCCATGTTGCCGGCGCCGATGATTCCTGCTGTTTTCCCTTTCAGTTTTTTCAAGTATATGTCCTTTCTCCAAATATCATGCTGCCGACACGTACCATGGTGGCACCTTCTTCTACGGCTGTTTCAAAATCCCCGGACATGCCCATGGACAGTTCCTTCATGGCAATGGAAAACTGCCTGTTCATGTCGACAAGGAGCTCCCTGGTGAGGGCGAAACAGTTGCGTATCAGCCTTTCGTCCCCTGTAAAGGGTGCCATGGTCATGAGTCCTTCGACGGTTACATTTGTCAGAGTCAGAACTTCCCCGAGCAGATCTGCCAGTAATTCCGGTGATGTCCCGCTTTTGGCATCTTCACCGGAGGTGTTCACCTGGATAAGAATTTTCTGTTTTTTATCGATTGCCGCCGCTTCGCTGTCTATTTTTCGAGCGGTGGAAAACTTGTCAATTGAGTGTATCAGGTCAAAGAGCCTGACCGCGTCTTTTGCCTTGTTTGACTGCAGGTGCCCGATCATGTGAAAAAAGGCTTCTCCCTGCAGGAGGGGGATTTTTTTTTTGGCTTCCTGGATTTTATTCTCTCCGAAAAGAGTAATTCCCCCGTTGATGGCTTCCTGCACTGTTTCGGCCGGGAAAGTTTTTGAAACGGCAATAATTGTTACCGAATCACCCCTGCGGCCGGTTTTTTTCGCGGCATTTTCAACCCTCTCCCTTACGGTTTTGAAGTTTTCAAGTATGCTCATAGTGTTTCATGCTTCGGGGTAAAACCCCTTTCAGGGAGAGTGCAACATCCATTGTTATAATACTGATTGACCATCCCTGTTTTATCAGTAATCAGGCAATTATTGAATAAAATAGCCGTAAGTGTCAAGAAAAATATAAATAAAAGCGTCTGAGGAGACTGTTGAATACACAAAATTTTATTACATATATCATGTATGTGTAATAAAATTGCAAAATAAAAGAATTATTTTATTGATATTATAGACCCGCAGGTGATTATGTCTGTATTGATTTTTAGATTGCATTTTAAAAATTCTTTATTAATATTGACGTCCTGTGATATGGCAGTCATAGTATAATAGTATTATTACAGATAATTGATGCGAGAGGAAGTGCCTGAATGACCAGTGATAATCCCATCTATCAGTCCCTTTTGCCCTTATTGATATTTAATGTGGCATTTATGACAATGTTTATGTATTATGCAGTAACTTTTCAGTTCAGAAAGAGAGATCCTGAAGCGGAGCAGCGTCTGCATAAAAGTTTTCTCGGCGTTTTTTTTCACAGTTTCTGGTACTGGCTCATTGATCCCATCGTAAAGACCATGGCTTTTTTACGCTTTACTCCCAATACGATTACTGCTTTTTCAGTTGTTATTTCCATTTATACCGGGTATATTTTTGCTGTAGGGAAGTTGAACTGGGCGGGATGGCTGGTTATTATCAGCGGTACCTTTGACCTTTTTGATGGCCGGCTGGCGCGTCTTACAAATCAGTCTACTCGTTCAGGGGGCTTTTTTGATGCCTGCATGGACAGGTATAATGATGCATTTGTCTATATTGGTATCGGCCTCTATTTTGTAGGAAGAAACTTCAGTCTCGGCGGAGGGAGTTTTACCGTTTCAGAGCTTGATTTTGGTATGCTCCTGGTGGTTGTGCTTCTTGTTCTCGGGACCGAAGTTATGAGTTATGCCAAGGCCCGGGGAGAAGCCATGGGGTTTACTACCAAGAGGGGTTTGATGCAGCGTCCAGAACGTGTCGCATTCCTCGGGGCCTTTATGGTTCTTTATCCCTTTTTCAGGATCATTGCTGAGAGAAAAGGGTTGCATCCTGACATAGCTCTGATCGGTGCGGTTATACTTATGACGCTTCTTGTCAACTACTCAGCCATTGTCAGGATTGTTGATCTCTTTAAAAAAATTAAAAAGGCAGATGAAGAAGAGGCTCATGCCGGGAGCTGAGAGAGCTTATTTCCGGCTATGTTATTAAAAAATTTTCATAAACCCACGATGCGCAATCTCCTTTTGCGCATCTCTATTGTTCCTGTTATTTTTATTGTTGCCGTTCTCATCCTGGTTACTCTTATATCCGCTTTCTATATCGAAAAATCCACTATCAAAAATGTTAATAACTATGCACAGCATCTGATGGATGAAACCACAGAAGCGTTAAAGGTGGCGGGAGAAAGGAGTGTCAGGGAGCATGCTGAGGCTATTGTACGGCAGGTGGAGCTTTTTTTTCGTTATAATCCAGGCCTTACCAGAGAACAGCTGCAGCATAACAGGGACTTCAGGAGTATAGTTCTGCAGGGGAGCCGGGAGGGACGTTACAGCCTGGCAGTCGCTATTGATGAAAAACGTATCATTATTCACGGAAATAGAGAGTGTGAGGGTATGTCCCTGGATGACTATACCCGCGAAATGAAAGAAACATATCCTGCAGTTGAAAGGGATGATTTTTTTTCAGGCTACTTTTGGGGCAGGATTCCCGGCAGGGGGCATGAGAAGAGGTTTATCTACCTTAAAAAAGTTGCCCGCCCTGCTGCTGATGGCAAATATATAGGGATTGCCTGTGCCACCAGTTACAGTGAGTTTGTTCATTCCCTGAACGGGGTTAGCGACAGGATCGAAAAAAATATCAATGAGGTACTTCGTTCCACCCGCCATTTTCTACTTATTACTCTTATTATTGTGCTGGTTGTACTGGTATTCGGTTTCATTGCCACCCTTATTCACTATACTGTACAGGTGAGACGTATTTTCTGGCCCATCGGTACCCTTCTTGACGGAACACGCCAGGTGGGAGAGGGCAACCTCGATCATAGAATTTATATAGGAGAGCCTGTTGAGTTCAGCATGCTGGCAAATGCTTTTAACAGGATGACAGGAGAACTGCGGGAGAACAGGGATGAGCTTGAAGAAAAGGTGAGGCAAAGAACTGAACAGATCGAACTTTCTGAGCAGAGATACCGGAATCTTGTTGAGTCAACCAATGATATTATATTTACCCGTGATATGGATTTCAGGTTTCGTTCAATAGATGCCGCTCTGCGTCGTCAGCTCGGTTTTGACCCATCTGAGATAGTAGGGACTTTTTTGCAGGGGCTTATTCACAGTGCGTCAGAAAAGGAAGCCCAGATTGACCAGTCCATATTTATGGATAAACTTCGTTCACTCGGCAGCAGTGAAAGAACCATCAGTATCAAGACCCTTTTTCGACAAAAATATTCACGGGAACCCCGTGATCTTCGCCCCAAGCTCGAATACACCAATTCGACAACCTTGCGATCCCTTTCCGCGCGGTGGCGACCGAACTCGTCACCGGCAAGGCGGTTGTTTTCAAGGAGGGTGAAC
>CAZHNW010000032.1:26649-29694 GCA_964534225.1 uncultured Leptospirales bacterium
AGCTCGAATACCTTGAAACAGGCCTGGGGATTGAGATACTTGGCAAGGCCTCATCTGTGACGCGGGACTCCCTCCAGGCATTGCTGACCAGTGAGAGTCAGTCATATATTACCAATAATCGTCTTATCGATGCGGAGAATATCAGTCAGAGGATTACGCGCAACCTGGTAAAGTTTGTGGACCACAGCACTGCCGTTGGGATTCGTATCAGTGTCAGGGAAATGATAATAAATGCCATTGAACATGGGAACCTGGAGATATCCTACAGGGAGAAATCAGACGCCCAGGAAAATGGAACATATATGGAGCTTTTTAATGACCGCCAGGAAAATCCTGTTTTTAAAGAAAGAAAGGTGGAAGTTGATTACGCACTCTCTCAATTTGAATTTTCCGTGCGTATCAGGGATGAGGGAGAGGGGTTCGATTATAACAGGGTTCTCAACCAGGGGGTTGATAATATAAACCGGGAAATGCTTATGCATGGAAGGGGTGTTGCCATGGCCCGGGCAACTTTTGACCGTGTTGTCTACATCGGGAAGGGCAACGAGGTTTTTCTGGTGAAACATATCAGGCAATCGTGATGTTTTTGTTTATTTTATCATGACCGCCGGATTTTTTTCGTTATCTGCGGTGATGATTTCTATTCCCCGGGAAAGTGTGATAACCCGGATACCCTTTTTCTTTTTCTTCAACCACACCAGGTCTGCGATTTTTTTGAATTCTTCCAGTGAGATCGAATAGGGAGAAACGTTTCGTGAAATCCTGTGAAAGCAGGCGACAAACCAGAGTTTCTTTTCAATGGATTTTTTAATAAGGCTTTCAAAATCTCTGAATGAAGTAATTTCAATGCAGTCAATAAAGTGCCTGTCCTGTCCCTTTCCGTTGAAACTTCCCCTCCTCAGGATCGGATAGGCACATGCTCCCCGGTATTTCTGCTGTACCTGTTTTAAAAAAAGCGGGTTGTAGAGGCCATAGGGGTAGGCGAAGACCTGCTGTGGCGGGCCTGTTTCGGTATTTTGCGGTGATATTTCCCTTAGATGACCTTCCCCCCCAAAAAAAAGGAGGCGGTGGTGATGGCGGCTGTGAAATCCTTTTTGGTGGCCCAGTTTCTGCATTTGCCTTATCGTTTGTCGTGTCATGTATCCCCTTTTTCCTGTGGCAGCATCGGTAATAAAAATGGTGCCGGGCATTTTTTTTTCGGCAAGGTAGACAAGGGCTTTTTCCTGGGAGGCAAAGCCGTCATCAAACCTGAAACTCAAGAGGGCATGATCAAAAGGGACAGGAAAAAAGTCTCGAGGATAGTAAATGTAGGCGGTAACTGCAAAAGCAGCAATGCCCATGATGATAAGTGTTTTTTTCATAGTGATGGGTCTGTTCTTTTCATGTTTTACTGAAAATTTTTAATTATTCCAGAACCCCCTGAATCCCCAGGGGGGGCTTTTAAGACGGCAGTGGTGATTTTTTGTCCATTGTAAAGCATAAGTAACTGTAATCGATACTTTATTTTTCTCAAGGAAAATTTATGCCCACCGACCGGGGGTTGGGGGAATCGCTGTGATTTTATCATTTCCCCAATAATCCGGAAAGACCCAAAAAATAAAATGAATAAACCCCCACCGGGGGGCGCGCCAGAAGAATAAATAACCAGCATTTCAATTTATGCGCGGGGGGATTAAAAGAGAAATTTCCGGAATTTAAGATGCACCCACGAGGGCACGGGAGGGAGACCTAAAAGTTTCTTTACAGAATAAAAACTGTAATAGATGTTGTTTCTAAAATAAAATATCAACCTCAAGGGGTAAAAGCATATGAATATCCTAATATTTGGACCTAATGGAAGTGGAAAAGGCACACAGGGTGCTGTTGTGCAGAAAAAATTTAATGTGGCTCATATTGAGTCAGGTGTCATCTTTCGCGAAAATATAAAGGGCGGAACTGACCTGGGGAAAAAAGCCAAGGAATTTATCGATAAGGGAGAACTGGTTCCTGATGAGATAACTATTCCCATGATCCTCGACCGTCTCAAGCAGGACGACTGCAAGGAGGGATGGCTTCTCGATGGCTTTCCCCGTAACCTGGAGCAGGCAAAGGCCCTGAAAGAGGCCCTTGATAAGGAAAACATTGCCCTCGATTTCGTTATTGAAATCGTTCTTGACCGGGAAATTGCAAAGAACAGAATCATGGGACGCCGTCTCTGTGCCAATGACAATAATCATCCCAATAATATTTATATCGATGCCATTAAGCCTGAGGAAAAAGATGGTGAATTCGTATGCCGTGTCTGTGGAGGCGCCCTTTCTGCGCGTTCAGACGACCAGGACGAGGTGGCAATAGGCAAGCGCCACGATATTTATTATGATAACAGTACAGGTACACTCGCTGCTGTCAATTATTTCAAAGATGTCGCCTCCTCGAGCGGTATAAAGATTATTGAACTCGACGGCAAACCCGGAGTAAAAGAGGTCAGTGAAAGCCTTATGTCTCAGCTCTAATTTCTTCATCAATCTTCGGCCCCTCAAAAGAGGGGCTTTTATTTTTTCATTTTTACGTTATGTGAAATATTGTTTGCTGTTAAAGAAGGTTCGTGTGCCGGTTCATTTAGCTTGACATTCTCTGAATTGTCGGTTACCATGACTCTCTTGAATAAGAAATACATTAATCAATTATGGATAATGGGTAATGGGTGGTATGGAAGTAAAAGCAAAAAAGGCAGTCTTTTTAATGTGTATCCCCGTGGCTTTCAATGCGGCTGTTTCTGTTTATCTCTTTCAGGGGGGGGTGACACCTGCCTTCCAGGGATATGTGACGGGTACTGTTTTAAGTGCTGTATTCTCTTTTTTCTGGATATGGCAGGTAAAAAAGGGTATCGCTTCAAATCCGATGGTGATGCTGAAGGTGACCTTCTGGGGGTTCCTGTTGAAATTGTCCGTGCTGGCACTGGTTACTTTTGGCGGTTATAAGCTGGTAACGTTTAACCGTGTGTATTTTGCCGCTGCCTTTCTTGCGGGAGTCGTATTAAGTCTGCTGGTTGAAGTCTGGTTTTAT
>CAZHNW010000032.1:29704-36119 GCA_964534225.1 uncultured Leptospirales bacterium
CAGGGAAAAAATAGTTCCAGGTGGGACTTGAATCAGGATTGAGGAAGTGTTTTTATGCCCGATAAGAAACTTGAAGACCGCACAAAAGATGAACTTATTCAGATAATTCTCAATCTTCAACAGAAATATAAGATTGAGGATGATGAACTCCCTCCCTTGAAGATTGATTACCGGGCTCTGCTCGAGGCAACTTCGGATATTATTTTCCTGCTTGATAAAGACGGCAACGTTGTCTATATGAATAACGCGTGGCGTTCTTTTTATCCCTCGATGAAGGACAGAATCGTAAAAGGGCATTACACGGATAATATCCCTGATATCGAAAGGGAAAGGTCCGCAGTCGTTTTTAATGACGTTATCCAGAGAGGCAAGGTCATTGAAAATGAACTGATGAAAACCTATAATGAAGCCCGGAGGTCATAGGTTCAAATCCTGTCCCCGCAACCATTTAAATATTGACCCGATTGTTGAATCACCGGCAATACTTTGAGCAAACCCAATGCTAACCCTGGATGAAAACCTATAATGAAGAGGGCAATCCCATATATTTTATTGCCAGCTTCAGTCCTCTTCGTGATGATAACAATGAAATCCAGGGACTTCTCGGTATCATGAAAAATAACACCGAGAGACACCTGATTCGAAAAAAACTGAAAGCCAATACGCGCGCCCTTGAGGGAAAAATCAGGGAACTGGTAGAAAAACAGGAAGAGCTTAAAGGGCTACGGGAGCTGAGTGAAGATATTATCTATAATGCCCCTCTCGGAATATTCATGATGGACCCCCTGGGAATCATGCTTTCTGAAAATCCCGCCCTGAAAAATATTATGGCCCATGGAGAAGAAACGCGTGTCGGTGTAAATCTTCTGGAGTACGAGGGGTTTGTCAGGGCCGGGTTTGCGAAACTTTTTAACCGCTGCCTTGTTGAGAAAAAAACAGTTAAGATGGACAATGCCCCTTATGTGCCCATTGCGGGAGACCGTGAGTTGATTGTTGACATTTTTATGGATCCCCTCCTTGATGAAAAGGGAAACGTGAAGCGTATTATTGTCATGGTTGAAGATAAAACGGAGCAGGCGAAAATTGAAAAGAGAGCCAAGAGGGCTGAGTCTATCTCCTCAATCGGACGCCTGTCCCAGGGTATCGCCCTGGAACTTCGTTCCCCTATAGACCAGATGTACATGGACTGGAGTTTTGTGAACAATAATCTGGATAAAAATTCTCCTGCTTTCGATTACCACGAATCTATGAAACAGCAGCTGCACCGTATCCGAAACGTTTCGGAGCAGCTCCTTGCACTAAGCGGCCCTGAAGAGGGAGAAAAGGAAATTTGTGAGATCAACAGGGTGTTGCAGACACATCCACTTGATATCCTTCTGAACAGGCTGAGGGACAGGGGGTATACCCTGGAACTGAAACTGCCTGATGAATCTCCCACGGTAAAGGCAACCCAGAACCAGCTGAAGCAGGTTCTTTTCGATATGATTGAAAATGCTGAAGAGGCAATGCCTGATCTGGGGACTATTGCCATAACTGTTGAAGTTTCCGAGACAGTGGATGGAAACTTTGTTGTTATAACAATTGCCGACTCAGGAGTGGGTATACCTGAAAACAAGATGCAGGAAATATTTCAGCCCTTTGTCACGACAAAAGGGGATAATGCAACAGGGCTTGGTTTGATGATTGCATCCAACGTTATTGAAAATCTTGGCGGAACCATTGCCGTAAAATCAACACCGGGACAGGGGACGGTATTCAAGATTGCCCTTCCCATGTTGTAGAAAAAGAGGCGGGATTATTGAGATATGAACAACCAGGCCAGAACCATAGATGAGATACTCCGCAGCGAAGGTTTTACTGTAATTTCCCAGGTTGATGAACCGAAAGAGGAAAGGCCCCTCGGTGATGCGGAACGTGAGCTTATTGACCATCTTCACTACATGGTGCAGACCGATAAGGGCGGCATGGTGGTTACCGACAAGGGGGAGAAGGTCCCTGACCGCGAAATGGGTGTGGGGCTGAGAACGGGACGCGCCGAAGACCGCTATGATATTGGCAGTATAGTTGAATATCTTAACTGGCACATGAACCGTATTTCTGAGAATGTTATCGACAGGGATGAAATTATCCGCCAGGCTTTTTTCGCCATTCTTACGGGAGAGCACATGCTTCTCCTGAGCCGTACGGGGATGGCAAAATCATTTCTTGCCAATTATATATTCAATACCTTTGAGGGGGCACGCATCTTTTCCGCCCAGGCCAGTAAAGACCAGACACCTGATAATTATTTTGGCCCCTACAATATTGACGAATTTAAAAAAGGGCGTATCCGGCATAATGTGCGGGGTTCCATTATCGAGGCGAATCTTGTTTTTCTCGATGAGTTTTTTGATGCCAGTGACGTGGTCCTTCGTTCTCTCCTTTCGGTTTTAAATGAAAGGAAGTTTATCAACGGACAGGAGCAGATCGATGCCCTTGTCCATTCAGCTATTGCGACGGCAAACTATATGAGAATGAACGAGGTTACCGAGGCGGTTCTTGACAGGTTTACCTACAAGTCCATCATTCCTGAAAACAACAATGTCTACTCGCAGCTTCTTATTGACCATACCTATGCCTTTACCATGGGTGAGCCGGTCTATTCTGAAAAGAAGATTTATTTCGATCAGATACAGTATCTCTACAATATCATCAAAAACAGGGATAATGAATTGAAGGTGGAGATACCTGACTTTGTATATTTTATAAAAAATATTGTAATCAACAAGTTCGTCAGTGAGATGCGAAAGAGTGATTATAACTTTTTTATCAGTCCCCGTAAACAGGCAAAGCTTGGTGACTTTCTAAGGGCCAATGCCCTCATCCAGGACAGGTTTGAGGTGGAAGTTGATGATATCAAGGATATGTATCTCGCCCTCTGTACCCTCAACAGCTATATTTCCGTAAAGGCAAAGGACAAGTCAGAGAAGGATGTTTTTCTCGATGCCTATCAGCAGACCATGACACATTTCAAGGTCTCTGGTGCGATACAGCAGATTGAATTTCTCCTCAATGTAAGAAAGATATTCCAGGAACTGCGGGAAAATCCTGATAAACGGGATGCCATACTCGAAAAAAAGGGTGTTCTTGAAAATTTTCTTTCAATATTGAAAAATCTTTTCCCCGGAAAGAGAAAAGAAGATGAAAAAATTACCATAGAGTCATTGCGCAAGAACATTGTCGAAATAAATCCCGCGGTAGAAGAGGTAAACGAATTGAAGGACGGTATTCTAAAGGATTACCGGGATATCTATTAGGGGGTGTCCCGTGCATTCCCTCGATTTCGCCACTGCCCCTGATGGCAGCATAGATTTTTTTGACTATGGAGATGCCATCGGTTTCTTTGACAGCCTCAGCATGGTTTTGCCCTCAAAATTTTACATTCTTTTCGAAATTGCCCGTACCATACTCTCTGAAGAAATTGAAGAGGCGATGAATGCTGTCGAGGAACTGAGTAAAGACGAAAAAATTTATGAACCTGACCGCGATGAGTCTATCCAGGTCAATCGTGTGGACCGTGCCGCTCCTCTCAGCGATAAGATGGAAATCGATACCTATCGCACCATCAATGATTTGAAAAAGGCACTGCCCCGTGAGCTGGCACTGGATGAAGAAGTCTTCGATGCCAAGCTTTTTACCAAAACCTTGATGGTGCAGAGATTTTTTGAATCAGAGCATGACAGTTTTAAACCCGTTTCAACCACCCGGGACGACCGGGGAAGGGATGCGAACAAGTTTGAACAGAAATTTTATATACTTTTTGACCGGTCCCGGTCAATGGATCTCAGGTACCGCGCCTTTTACTCGAAATGCCTGGTGGCGGAATTCCTGCGGCGCAAGCATACCGGAAGAGCAAAACTTTACTACCGCGCCTTTGATTCTGAACTGGGCGATCTCTACAAAATAGAAAAACCTGAAGATTTTCCCGGCCTTATCGAGAATGTTCTGCTTACCACTACAGGGGGGAGCAGTACCAATCTCCAGAAGGCAGTTTTTCAGGCGATAAAGGACATTGAGTATGACAAGGAAATGCTCAACTCCGAGATACTGGTGGTGACTGACGGCGCAAGCAAGATCGACAAGTTCGAGATGAAAAAACGTCTTGGCAGTATACGTCTTAATGTTTTGAAAATCGGGGATGAACTTGCAGAAGCGGATTACTACGACCTGAAACAAAACCTTGACGCAGAAAACATTGATTTTGACCCTACCTCGGTAAACCTGAAAAAAATACAGGGTGACCTCAGCAGCCAGAAAGAAGAAGGCAAAGAGCCGACCATACCCCTTTCCGTGCAGCGGGCCTATCGTCTTATTCTGGATCATTCAGACCGTGTTTTCAAAGACTTAAAGGAGATCAGCTATAAGTATATCGAAATCGGCGACCTGCCAGCTGACGGGCTCTTTGTCCCTGACGAGGAACAGGTTAACAGTATACTCGAAGCGGTAAAGAATTTTCAAAAGATTGACTTCTCAGAAAAAAATCTCGCGGAAATGCAGAAGATATACAAGCAGGTTTATTTTTTTTGCCAGTACCTGCAGCAGCTGATTCAGAGTGAAAGCCCCTACAGGGATAAACTGGAAAAGGCACTGGAAACACTGACAGCAATAAAACAGAAAATGCTGAGTGATCCACATCTTCTTTTCAGTCTCAGGCCTGTTAAGGAGCTGACCGATGATAAGAAGCTTATGAAACTGGCGCGCAAGGAAGCCCGAAAGATGCTCAAGGAGATGCAGCTCAGTGACAAAAAACTGACTGTCCAGGAGATGAAAAAGGCCCAGATGATATTTACCATGGACGTGGGAGAGGGCAGCATGGGACAGTTTTTAATGCTGATTTTTATCAAGCTCTACCAGGCGGTAAAAAAAATTGTTACCCGACCTTTCAGGAAAAAAGAGAAATCGTAATCATTACATTTTATTTTCCAGGTACCATTTTGCCGTTTCGGTGACGATGGCCATGTTGTCTTTCTCCGGTGCCCACCCCAGAAGGGATTTGCTCTCTTCACAGTCGAGATAGGAGCTCTGAAAGAGATAAAAGAGAAAATCCCTGGTGAAATAGGTCATGCCCACGGGCCTGAAGACAAATGAAAGAAACCATGCCTTTGTCGGGTCGATGAAAGAGACAGGGGGATCAATATTGAGTGCCTTTTTGGCCGCTTCGAATTCTTCGCTACGAGTGGGCACGTTATCTGACCCGAGATTGACGACTGTTCCCTGAGCCGGCGGATTTTCGTAAATTTTCATAAAGGCATCCACGGCATCTTCAGGATGAAGGAGCTGAAAGCGGTTTTTCCCGCCGTGGCCCATGTAGATACGGTTTGCGTCATCCATGCCCAGTGCCATGTAGAGGGTGAGAAGGGCAACAGGGTCCTTGACGCCGGGGCCCATGATAAGGGCGGGGCGTACAATGGTTATATTCATTGAATTTTTCTTGATAAATTCCCTGCAGAAGAGTTCTATCTTGAGTTTGTCCTTTCCGTAGGCGGTAACGGGTTTGACCGCGGCGTCTGCAGGTGTGGGAAGGGCCTTGCTCTTTCCATAGACGGCATAACTTGAAAGAAAAAAGAAGTTTTTGACCCCCGTTTTCTGTGCCGCGTAGATAAGGTTTTTTGTGCCCTGTATGTTTATTTTTTTCATGTAACGGCGGTTCTTTTTGCCCCTTCGGGTAATGTCGAAGAAATGAAAAATGGTATCGATGCCGTCACAGGCATTTATAAGCTGTCGTGGCCCCTGCAGGTCTCCGGAGACAAATTCAACTCCCTCGGGGAGGTCCCGGGGACGGTAAAAGTCATAACACCTGACATTCTCTCCATTTTCGATGAGTCTTTTCAGCATGGTTTTTCCCAGAAGGGTGTTACAGCCCGTTAGAAGAATCATGTCGTGCCTCCGCGTGGTAATTATGAATACTATACAAAATGGGATATTTCATAGTGAAAGGCAGACTTCCTCATTCGTCAAGCATATTTGCACTGTCAGGTGCCGCGGAAGCGAAAATATGAATTTTTAGAGGCCTTCTGTGGTCATGTTATTCAGAAGAACGGCCCTGCCATGGCGGGAAGGGAAATCGGCGGAATTCCGCGGGAACAATAGCGCCCATCACTTTTGGCATTTCCTTTTTATAGGGGATAACGCGATAGAAGTTTTTGCCGCGGCGGTCGTCACGGGCTATGAGAATTTCACCATTTTTTATTTTTATTTTTCGGGGGGAAGTGTTTACCCCTTTGCCGGCCTTTTCCGGTTCTATCAACACGGGATAGGTCAGGCCCCCGTTACTTTCTAAAAAAAGTTTGTCCGCCGGGGCGGGGAAGTAACGGGCCGCTGTCTCTTCATCAGGGGCCTCCAGTACCGGCCCATGGCCGGGGATGGTGAAGCGGCC
>CAZHNW010000033.1:0-27892 GCA_964534225.1 uncultured Leptospirales bacterium
GTCGCTTGCCGTTAAAGGTAAAGGTATCGCGGTGGTCATAATAGAGCTGACCGTGAAGGGTTGTCCGGGATATCACATCGAGACCGGTTGAGAGTGACCAGCCCATACCCACAAGGCCGTCGCCACCAGAGGATGAATAGCCCAGGCCCACACCGGGCTGCATGCCCGCGCGCCCTGCAGGAACAGCCATTGGATAAGAAAGATTGACGGTACCGTAATTGTTTATCTGCGGTGGCTTAACATATGCCGCCCCGGAAAGGGGATCGAGTTTCGGAGTGGTCTCACCTTCTTTATGTGAACGGTTTGTGGATGAGGAGAGAGAATCGGTCCCTGAAGGGGCACCAGGCGATGGCATTTCGTTTATAAGGGAGAGGTAATCCGTGTCGCCGCAGGCAAAAAGTAGAGGCATTACCAGGACAAAGATTATTGCTGCAAGCAGATCTGATAATATTTTCTTCTTCATGTTTCCCCCTTCTACGGAGGAAACGAATTTCAGAATAAAAAAGATGAAATTTTTTGCCTTTTTTTAAAAAAAATACCACATCGTCTCGATACGCCGCCTGCAGTGGCACTCGACGAGCAATACTTCATCACCGGTCATCGAGTAGCTATGTAACAGCGTTTTGAGATTACCGAAACTAAAAACCCACCCCGGCCACGAAACCGAAGATAACCGCCTGCAGTGGATCTCCTTTTGCAAAAACGACCTCGTACCCCGCATCGACCCCAACCTGGACGAAGCGATGAAAAGAAAAAATCAACCCGAAAGAAAAGCCGCATGTGTGAATTGCCTCTGTCGTTTCAATATTCAGGTCTTTCATGGTAAACGAAAAAAGACTTACCCCGTCATAGATGCGCCCCTGAAAGATGACATCAGGTTTCAAAAAACCCAGGTACCTTCGAATGATAGAGGGAAGTTCAAACTCTCTGCGATAGAGAAGTCCCACTGTGAACTGAACAAGTGTAATTGAAGAACCTGGTCCCTCTTTCTCTGCTTTCCCGTTTATCTTTGCATAGTTGAAATGTGCCTCGGGAATTAACTTCCAGACTCTCCAGAGGGGAACACCTGTTGTCAGGCCGACACGAAAACCGGGCGAGAAAGATTTCCCATAGGCACCGGTTGGATGAATAACACCAAAGGTGGAGAGAAGATAAAGACTCTCGGTTTCACCAAATGCATGGCTGATTTTCTGTTTCACTGAAAAATCATTCTGTCCTGGCAAAATTTCATATTCAACAGCTTTCAAGGAATTTGACTTCCCCGCATGATGTGTAATGGAATTTTGCCCCTTATTCCACACAGTTTGACAGTTTAATTTGCTACTGCCGATAAAGCTATCAGACACCGGTGTCACCAGAATAAACAACAAGAACAAAGGCATTATCAATAGATTACTGATAAATCTACTAATAGAAATCCTGAGACTTTGCATATTTAACATCCCCTTTTGCAAGAACTGATTTCTTTGTTCCCTGTCATCACAACAAAACCGATAACAGGGAACAAAACAATCTACGATCAATTTCTATTGCTACATAAACCGTCAGTTAACTGGATAAGAAAAAAAATCTAGTAAACATCAAGATCAGGAAGGTTAAACATAAATGTCTCTGTTTTGTTAATATCTCCTTCAATAGTGATTTTTACCTGAAGACTGACATTCTTCAAATAATATACTTTATAAGATCCATCATTGACCCAGCAACTCAAAGCAAAATGGTCTGAAGGAACCGCACCATTGGTAAAATTGTTTTCACCGATAATGATTCCTTCTCTTATACTTTCCAGACTGATAAAATTTAACTCACCTCTCTTTTTTACAGGGTTGTATCCATTTTGAGATGTTGGAAAATTTGCATCTTCTGTTATCAACCATTCAACCTTAACAGAACAATTTGCCTGTACGGGGATCTCCGTAAATCTTATATCTCCGAGCCTGATGTCTGCTACATGAAACACCATTGATTCTGTTGATGGAAGATGCTGAAAATAGTTATACCATTGAGCATCATCTATCGAAAATTCAAATGGAAGTTCAATTGTCTGTGAATCTGAAATTGCACCTGGTTCATTATTCAGGGTAATACTCCTTACTTTTACTTTATAACAGTTACCGGGTATTAAATTTTTAAACTGCAAAGTCGCAGGCCCAGAAACCAGAGAATCGTAATCGTTATATCTATAGGTATCTTTCATCTCCCAGTTAGAAAGATCACTCTGATTTTCAGATTCAGCATTAATACAGAAAGCCTGATAACGACATTGTCCATCTACACTGACATTGTTAACAGTAATTGTAGAACCTGAACCACCTGTATTTAATGAAAAAGAAGGGGAAGTATCAGAGGGTCCTGTAGCATCCGCAATAACAGGGAAAAACTCAATAGTTTCTGTATTGAAATTATCTCCACTAAATCGCGGTTTACTGATACCATATCGATTTACGCCAAGTATAGCCACAATGAATTTTTTATATGGCGTAAGACCGCTGATTCGGCAATTATATTTGCCATTCTTCGTCATAACTACCTCTGGCCCAAACCATGAGCTCCGTGTTATTTCTTCATATTTCAGAGAATCAACCGTATCGTGTTCCCGCCATGGACGCCAGTATACTTCAAAATAATCAGCGTTATCTGCTTTAATATTTGAAATCGTTACAGAGGCATTTGACGCCTGAATACGTTCATAGGTGGGTTTTTCGATATAAATATTATTCGAAAAATCTTTCATTTCACTAAGACATGCTTTTATTGTCATTCTTCTGTATTCTCTTGGAGAGAAAAAGAAATCTGATTGAAGAGCATTAGAAATTTGAATACTTGAACCCGAAGTGGTGAATTTTAAATAATTTTCAAAAAATTTTGTTACATCTGTTTCTGTAGAAAGATAATTACACCAGTAACATGAAAAATCATTTACTGTAAATTCACTCTCATCAACAAGTTCGGTTAGAAGGTTGTCTGGATACTTCACAGGCGTTTTAATAAAAATTCTTTCTTCATTAAACTCATTAATCTTCTCTCTCTGTTTTATCCAAAAACGATCTCTATATTTTTCTTCCGCCACGGTTCGTATAAAAATATCGACAGTATCCCTTCCCCCTGTAAAAACATTCTGTATGCCTTCTCCTGTGCCAGCTGGGGGTGTAAAATAAACATGAAACTTTTGCTTATCATATTCGATATTACTTGTGAACCTGCAATCAATTACATTGCCACTCTTTTCAGACACGTCATCTGATGAAAGTTTCAAGCGATACCATCCGGAACCGTCATTAAAGTTTACTTCCAGATCTAACGCATCCTGTCTGAATCTGCGTGAACTGATAGCTGGTTGATAATTTTCATCTTTCTGTTCTATATACTTTTCATAGTCTACAGAGAAAAATCTAAGCCCGGTCACTGATTCGACAATCCTGCTTTCATTAATAGCATTTCCTTCCGCAGAACCGATCATACATCCATCGTTAACTGCATATACCCTTACACTATAAACACCAGAAAATGAGCTCATAGCAGGGGGATTTGGAATGTCAATTGTAGTGAGACCCGGATAGGCAATAACTTCAGGGATATCTACAGTGGTGTCATCCATGAGGTGTCTCTTGCATCTGATAACAAAAAACTCTGTATTCCCTGCACTGTTTAGGATACGAACCTGAGCACAGTTTTTACCCCCACTTACACTGTAAGCAAAATCCCCAGGCCGATCGCCTCCTAAAGGCGAAGTTACCTCAACTTCAGCATCGGAAAAAATGCCATTGTCAAAATCAATTGATCCATTTGCAATGCTGGCAGTATGGACTGAAACGCCCGTTTTAGTCCCATGTGCAGTTACTTCTACAGCGTACCGTCCCGGTGGCAGATACCCAAAGCTGCCAGAAGAATTTAAGGAAAGATTACTCAACTTTGTTTTTCTTGAGATATAAAAATTTCCATCCTGTTTCTTCAGCTCCAAAGCGCTCACTGTGACTGTTCGGTCAATAACGCTTTCTTCGTCTCTCACGCGAATTGAATAATAACGCGCGTTTTCTGAATTACCAATATTCAAATATATAGAATTAATTCCACCCCTGGCAGCATGGCTGAAACGTCCGGGCATGCCTTCAGGTACTTTTTCATCACCATCAAGACTGTAATTAAAATTATACCACCGTTTTGCATCTGCTATACCATCTCCATCATCATCACTGTCGCTGCTCTCTGCAGAAACATAATCTTTCAGACTATCTGCACCCAGGAAGCGATCAAAAAGAAACCTTGATTCTTCAAGATCAATTTCAAGATGAATAACATCATTCTTTACAACCTTTCCAAGATATTTTGAACGCGCAAAATCATCTTTATTAGCTATTTCATTCCACCGGGTATCGAGAGTAAAGGACTCAACAGATTGAAGGGGAGTATAGTGATAACTCTCGATATGCTTATTCAAATCTTCAACATCGAGACATACGATTTCATATCGTTCTCCCGGACATATGGGATCATTGAGGTCTCCCTGAAAATATTTCCCATTATGATAAATGACCCAATATTTCATTTTCAACATTTCTTCTCTGGAGAGAAGCTCATTGGGGTCATAATGAGGATTATCTTTTTGATTAAAGGGATTATATTTTTCAAGGCTGCCGATACGTTTAATTGTTTCGATGTAATGTACTTTATTATTCTGGTCCGTGTAGGCTTTAAGATAGGTTTCAAAAAATTCCCATGAATTACCTTCTATCACATCGCCATTGGGTCCCCGGTTGAATCTATATCGATTTGGGTCACCCTCTTCAGGAAGAACAACATTCTCATTATCCGCCGTCATTTTCCAATAAAGATTGTTATCCGGAACCGTTAAAACCTGTCCATTCCTGTCCTTTTTAAAACTCTCACCACCTCCTATCCGGTTACGCAAGATATTAAAAAGAGCTTCCTTTAAACTTATGCCATAACTTAAAGTAACATTATTACCCAGATTGTAACCAAGATAACCCTCGTCATTTTCTTTTACATCGAAGGCCGAGACACGATAAAGTTCTCTCACAGAGTTACCCACTATCCTGATTGTTGCAGTCCTGCCTTTAGCGACCTCCTCCACTATCTTAAGATTTTTAAAACCTGGACAATAATTCGAATCAGCTACTGGTTCCATGTTATAACTGACCACATGAATTTGTGGCATGTAGCCGTTAGTTAAGGCTGTCATCACTTCATCTGTACTTAAATTTTCCACAGAAATGCTAAAAGGCCCAACATCTTCACCGCCATATATATCATTTTCAAACTCAGTATAATCTTCGTTTCGAAGAGTAAAAGTCTTTACAGGGAGAAATGATCCTCCTGGCGTTCTGAAGGAGAGGGTACAGACAATATTACTAATTCTTACAGGAATATTAATGGACTCATTCTTTATAAACAGAGAAGCTTTAACAACACCAGCATTAGAATTAACACTGCTGGAGTCTTTCGAGATCTCGCTCCTCCTGAAATTACTTGCAATATTGCGAACCGTTTCGTCTGTAAACTCCCTGCCGCTCCGATCAAGGTTATCAATATATTTCACATCTTCAAAAACAGTCTTCTCAGACATAGCCGATTTACTAAAACTGTCAGCATGGCTCTGGTTTTCGCCTCTTTCATTGTCCCAGCTGACACTGTTACTTCCCCCCGCAGCTCCCCAGCCTCCTTTGAATGAAACAGATACAGATCCCGCATCTTTACTTGTATAACCATAAGACGAAGAAGTGGACTCACTGTTTGCCACAGATTCTTTTGTCACATATGGCGTAGTCTTTTGATTTTCTTTGGAATAGTGTCTCTCCTCCATGCTGTTGTTAATTGTCTGTTTCATGTCACTGCCGCTGACTGTCTCAATGTGATTTTCAGAAACACTGTTTACATTTTTCCGTATCTCCATGGTTATGGGCGCTATAATCCTCGTTACAATGCGCGGGTAATCCGCCACAAAGGGATTGGTAATAATCTCATCCTCGTTGGGGATCCCATCACCGTCATAGTCTGAAGCGATAGACTGCCCTGTCACACTGTCAGGGCTGAGAATATTCACTGAGACAACATCCCCCGGCCTGCCATGAAAGATTTCATGAGTATCGATTTCTTCATCTTCGCCCGTACCGGTTTCTCCGTCACCGGTATCGTCAACCCCTTCCGCCACCAGGGGTATTGCTTCGCTGCTCTTTCCGGGACCATTCCCGCTGCAGGCACCGGCATTCAATGCCAGGGCAGACAGAAAAAAAAGCACCGCAAGGCGGTAAAAATATTTCTGCATTTTCGCACCTCCGTTGTTTTTTCAGGGGGGAAGTTAAAAAATCCCCCCCCGTGGAGGTAACGAATGAGTGAGGTAAAAAATTTGAAAAAAAATGGGAATCAGGAAAAAAAATTTTAGCCCACCCGGGCTTTTCACAAAATCCCTGCATACACTCGATAAATTTTTAAATAGAACCCCATTTTTCAGAAAATTTTAAAGCTTTTTTCCCCATCTACGGGTTTACCACGATGCCGTGCAGGGCAAAAAATTTTACTTTGTACGGAGTCAAAGGTATATTATTAACAGATAATTATTCCTGGCAAAGATTTTGTGAAAAAAAATTACGACAAAAGTCAAAAGGAAGGAGGAGTATGTAATGAAAAAATTCAGGGTTGCACTTTTAGTTTTGCTGGCAGGGGTGGTGTTGTCAATTCCTTCATGTTTCAGTGACAGTGAATCTACCAATATCATTGTTAACGAATCCGGCGATACCATGTGGTATCTTACAATTGACGGGAAAGAATATTTTCAAAGACTCGATGATGGTTACTGGATTGATATTAAAATCCCCGTAGGAAGTGGCAGATACTGCACATGGTACACTGATAGCGGAAGTACCATGTGGGACATCACCATGGATGTTTCAGCAGGGACATGGACGGTCCATTTTGATGGATATCCAAACGAAGGACATTTTACTGTCTACGAGGGTGACATATGGGGCTTCTTAGGCGATTCTGGCAGTTCAGGAGAATACGGCAGAAGCGCAGTACCGGGAGTTGAATACGAAGCCGTGGCAAAATAAGTAAACCTCCAACAATAAAGCAAAAGGGGCCGTCTCTAAACTTTGTTTTGAGACGGCCTTTTTTATGCACTACCCTTTCTTAACCATTACGAGTTTCGGTGAGTGAAACATCGCCGCGGGAGAGATGACCGGTTCTTCAATTGGTATCCTTCTTCCGTAACGGCGCTTCATAAGTTTTTTTACCGCCGGGTGAGACAGGTTGAAACTTTTCAGTTTCTGGAGAGAGCCGATATCGATGCCGGCGCCGCGCGTGTAAATCTTGTAGACCAGTTCACTGCAGTAGAGTTCATGGTCATTCCAGAGAAAACGGCTGTCATAGTTTTTTCCCAGGTAGTGGCGCCCGATCTTTTTCATGCGGGTAATGACCTTCTTCGTCATGACTTTGTCGCGGTCAACGAGTCGTTTGATCACGTAATGTCCATTTTTGCCGCGGCGAATCCAGGTCTTCAGGGGCGTTGCCTGCACAGGCTGCACCGCTTCAAAGACAAACCAGTGTCCCTTATCTTTAAAGAGAATTCCCATATGGGTATAGCGGCTTCCCGTTGCCGCGGCAAGTGCCGGCCCCTGGGCTGACCGTGATTCATGAAAGATAATGTCTCCCTCGAGAGGCTTTGCCTTTCCGGGAGTACACCCCGTTGCAGGTATGAAAAAAATTAATAGAATAAAAGCGACGAGTGAACTTCTGCGAAGCATTAACTTCCCCCCCCCATAAAAAAAAGAATACCCACCTGTGATCAGTACAGGAATAAATAGAAACCTGTTAAACCCTTTTGTTACATATCATAGACAGGTTTAAGTTTAATACCCTGTCTTATCATGAAAAGGATAAAATATGCAGGAAGTCAAAACCATCTCCATAACCGGCATGTCATGCGCTGCATGCTCCGCCCGCGTCGAGAAAGCCCTCTCCCGCATCAAAGGCGTAGAGGAAGTCTCTGTAAACCTGGCTCTCGAGACCGCCCGCGTCAGATACTCAGACGAAGAGACCGGCATCGATGAAATCACCGCCGCTGTTGAAAAAGCCGGATATGGTGCAGCCCTGAAAGATGAACCTTCAGAAGAGAGGGCACGCCTTGCCATAGAAGGCATATCCTGCGCCGCCTGTGTTGCCCGCATCGAAAAAGCAGTGACCCGCCTTGACGGGAGCATCAATGTTCTTATCAATCCCGCATCGGGAGAGGGCGAATTCACCTGGGACCCTTCACGGGTCAGGTTCTACCAGGTAGAGGATGCCATTAACGACGCCGGCTATTCCGCCCTTCGCCTCGAAGATAACGAAACGGACACAGCAGAAGAAATGCGCCTCCGTGAACAGAAAAAATTAAAACGACTCGTCTTCATTTCCGCGGCTCTGAGCCTTCCCCTCCTGGGGGGAATGATTACCATGATAACACCGGTAAAACTTCCCCTGCTGCACAACCCGGTCTTTCAGGTCATCTTTGCCACGCCGGTGCAGTTTTTTATCGGCGCCCGGTTCTACCGCAACGCCTGGCACGGCCTGCGCGCCCTTGCCCCCGGCATGGACCTCCTGGTGGCACTGGGCACCTCTGCGGCATATTTCTTCAGCATCTTTAACGGCTTTATTCTTCCCGCCATGGGCAGAGAATCCGGGGGCCTCTACTTCGAAGCCTCCGCGGTTATCATCACCCTGGTACTGCTGGGAAAATACTTCGAGGCCCTGGCAAAGGGACAGACGTCTGAAGCGATAAAAAAACTGATGGGCATCCAGCCGAAGGAGGCGACAGTTCTCCGGGACGGCACGGAGAAAAAAATTTCTGTACGCGACGTCGAAACCGGCGAACTCATCATTGTCAAACCCGGTGAGTCACTCCCCGTTGACGGCATTATCGAAAAGGGAAACAGCAGCGTTGATGAAAGCATGATCACCGGCGAATCAGTTCCCGTTGAAAAGTCTCCCGGCGACGAGGTCACCGGGGGCACCATCAATACACACGGGACCCTCACTGTCATGGCAACCCGGGTGGGGCGCGAAACATTCCTGGCGAAAATCATCAAAACCGTCGAAGAGGCGCAGAACTCCCGCCCCCCCATTCAGCGCCTTGCCGACCGTGTTGCCTCCGTCTTTGTTCCCTCGATACTGGTGATAGCACTGGTAACCTTTACAGTATGGATGATTCTTACCGGAAGTCTGCAAAGCGCCCTGATCAGCGCCGTGGCGGTACTGGTCATTGCCTGCCCCTGCGCCCTGGGGCTTGCCACACCCACGGCAGTCATGGTGGGTACCGGCCGCGGGGCTGAAATGGGAGTGCTCATAAAAAACGGCGAGTCCCTTGAAGAGGCACACCGCGCTACTGCTGTCATTCTCGATAAAACCGGCACTGTAACAAAGGGAGAACCCGCGGTGACTGATATTCTTCATTTAAATGATGGGGGGAAGTCAGAGCTTCTCACTGCCGCCGCGGCAGCAGAAAAACGCTCAGAGCATCCACTGGCAAAGGCCCTCCTTGCCGCGGCAGAAAGTTACGTGCCGAAAGTACCTGAGCCTGACAGTTTTACCGCACGGCCCGGTTTCGGTGTGGAAGTTACACTTGATGGAAAGAAAATTCTCGCCGGTACCCGGTCACTTCTCACCGGTGCCGGCATCAATATCGCCGCCGCTGAAGACATTCTCACCCGCCTCGAATCTGAGGGGAAAACCTGCATCCTTGTGGCGCGTGATGCGAAACTCCTCGGCATCATTGCCCTTGCCGATACACTGAAAGAGACATCCCCCGCGGCAATTGCCGCCCTGCATGACCTGGGCCTGAAGGTCTTCATGGTCACGGGAGACAACGAGCGTGCCGCCCGGCATATTGCAGGCCAGGCCGGCATCGACGAGGTGCGCGCCGGTATTCTCCCCGCGGGAAAGGCGGATTTCACCAGGGAACTCCAGTCGCGGGGAGAAAAGGTCATCATGGTGGGAGACGGCATCAACGATGCCCCGGCACTTGCCGCGGCGGATATCGGTGTCGCCATCGGTACCGGAACGGACATCGCCATGGAGACAGCAGAGATAACCCTGACGCGGGGAGACCTGGACGCACTGGTAACGGCCCTGAAACTTTCCCGCAAAACCATTGACAAGATAAAACAGAATCTCTTCTGGGCATTTTTCTACAATGTCATTGGCATTCCCTTTGCGGCATCAGGCATGCTCAATCCCATCATTGCCGGTGCCGCCATGGCCTTTAGTTCTGTTTCCGTGGTGACCAACTCCCTCAGCCTCAAACGCTTCAGGGGGTGACGCCACGTACGGGGCTTATACTGCATGTCAGTCAAAAATATAATGCACATGCTCCCTTGCAAAACCGGCAAAACCATATTCATCAACCTTCTCCTCGAATTCCTCCCAGTTGTCACCGTAGTGGGTAAGAAACATCTTCTTTTTTATCTCCGGAGAAAACTGGTTAAGCTCTTCAATCGAAGCATGCACACCGCCGGTAAAAAACTGGCAGTCGTGAAAAATTGCTTCAAAGTTAAAAATTTTATCGAATTCATTGACAAGGTCAGCATCGTAGCGGGTATCGCTGGTAAAAAGAACCCTGTCATCAATGATCACCCCGCAGCTCCAGAAAGAGGATTTCCAGTCAAAGGATGAGTCGGGTATATGCTTGGTACGCATCAACTTCATGTCGATGTGCCCTGCCGTGGCATGAAGTGTCTCCCGGGGATAATTCGGCAGCCACGTTGGGCGTATCACGTTAAAAAAATCACTGAAAGCCAGCATGTCACGGGCCTCTTCTTCATTGTAGGCGCACCCGCCCCTCAGTGACATGTCCCAGAGAATGTGCTGATAGGTTTCATCGATAAACATGTTGGGTTTCTTTTTTGTAAAATACCTTCCCATGAGTGCCGCCTCTTCGAGCCCGCCGATATGATCCGAATGAGAATGGGTAATGAGAAAGTTATCGATGTCAGTGAGAGCCAGGCCAAGGCTGTAGAGTGACTGGGAACACTTGGTGCCGCAGTCTATGAGGACATGGTGCTTCCCCTTGATAAGGAGCAGGTTTGTCTGGTGCTGGCGCTTTGTAAAGGCACTTCCGACACCGACAAAAAAAAGATCGAGTTCACCATCATTCTGCAACTTCAGCTTTTTATTTTCAACTGTTTCTATTCTCATTTTTGTTTACCTGGCTCTTAGTGTAGTATTGATTCTCTGGCAGATTTCCTGTAAAAACAGTTTTTCCCGTACCTTCATCGCCTCCACACTCGATTCGGGATTCAAAAAACATACCGGGCTGCCGGACCCGAAGGACTCTCCATGCCGAAAGTCACTCTGCAATATTTTTTATGAAGTTGATAAAATTCATAGTTTCTTTTAATAAGGAATCGGCTGTTTCTTTATCAACCTGAAAAAAATCTTCATAATCACTTTCCTGGCGGAGCCCGAATAATTCGTTATAATGAGCTCCCATTTCCATTGAGATTATTCCGGTCTTGATGAATTCTTTATTAAAAAGAGCCCGTACGCCCGAATGCTTTGACGATGAAAAATTATTTTTTACCAACAGGGCATTTACTGAGTAAAAACATGAATAGTAGAGCCTGTTAACGCAGGCATTCCAGTGATCAGTATTGAAAAGAACCAGCGCTTCTTCGTATGCTTCAAATGAACGTGAAAGCCTGTATTGAATGAGTTCATCTAAAGCCCCTGTCATATACTGTATCCTTCTTCTGATACATTCTGATAGAAAGGAGTAACTCTGTTTAGCTGGCGATGCCAGTATATTTTTTCATGTATTATTACACTGATTATCTCATCCAGTTCAAGTTCAATGTCATAGAGGGCCCTGCGGATTTGATGCTTGAGCTGATTATCCGCTTTAACTTCAGTTAATATCAGCAGGTCCCAGTCTGACTCAACAGTTGCTGTACCGCGGGCACGGGAACCGTATAAAATGATTTCAGCATTTGAGTCAAATTCATAAACGATTTTTTTGATTTTACTTAATGTGTTTGCTGATTTATCCATTGAACTGTTCGGCTCAGTAGTTTGTTATGATTTTTTCTGTCATGATTGTTACAATAAATGTAGTTATATTTTATTTTCATGTCAAGCCTGATTTGATCAACATAAAGAGGAGGTCTAAAAAAGGGTCCCCCTTTCAGGTAATGTCCCGGCATCTGGGACTTAACGCATTAAGGAGGTGAAGATCCGATCAGGCGGTGGCGACAACAGAAATTCAAAAGACATGAACCGCCGCAGCCTTATAGGTAAAATAGAGCCGGCCGTGAAGGCTGATATCGAGATCAAAAAGTGAGGCTTTACTTACCAGGGCATGAAACCTGTTGCCCCCGTTTTCAAGGGTAACCATGTAAAAAAATCCGTTATTCTGGATATCCGTAACAATACCGGGGAATGAATTTCTGGCACTCGTTTCAGGGCATTCCCTGCTCAGAACAATATCTTCAGGGCGAATGGCCACATAGCCATTTCGGCTGTTAATTTTCCTGCCGCAATCGATTTCCATACCATTGACCTGTGCAATGGCTCCATGAAATACCGCGGGAAAAATATTTTTCATCCCCACGAAATCAGCCACGAATGAATTTACCGGTTTATGAAATATTTCACGCACGTCTCCTGACTGCAGTATCCTTCCCTCTGCCATAACGGCTCCCTTTTCTGCAAGAAAAAGGGCCTCCGCCAGGTCATGGGTCACCATTAACATGGTAACATTCTTTGCCTGGTGAATATTTTTCAGGAGAAGACGCATCTCCTCCCTGAACTGCTGGTCAAGTGCTGAAAGGGGCTCATCCAGGAGAAGAACATCCGGTTCCGTTACAAGGGCACGCGCCAGTGCTACACGCTGCATCTCACCGCCGCTGAGGGTCGCCGGGGCCCTTTCCAGGAGATGGCCGATACGCAGCTCTTTGACAAGGCCATCCACTTTTCCCTTCATCTCGCCTCGGGGCACCTTTTTAAAATGCAGTCCGTAGACAATGTTCTCATAGACAGAGAGATGAGGAAAGAGACAATAGTCCTGGTAAACGATACTTACGCCATGTTTTTCAGGGGGCAGGGAAGTTATATCCCTTCCGTTGACATGAATCGATCCCTTCTGAAGGGGAACAAGTCCGCATACCGCCTCGAGAAGTACTGTCTTACCCACACCGGTGGGCCCCATAAGGACATAGAAGGTCTCCTTCTCGATATGAAGATTAATATCGGAGAGTCTAAAATCCCCCAGCTCGATGCAGAGATCTTTAATGAAAATCATAGGTGCGGTCTCTCTTCAAAGTTACGATTCTGAGCATCAAAAAAAGTATCAGGCAGATAAGGACCAGCCAGAAAGCTACCGGCTGTGAATACTTCAGCCCATAGGCCTCGAAACGTTCATAGATCATAACCGGCGCGATCATGGGATGGTATGCAACAATGACAACGGCCCCGAACTCGCTTATTGCCCTGGCGGCACACATGAGGATTCCCATGAGCATGCTGCGCCACGCAAGGGGGAAGGTTATTCTAAAAAAGGTACTCGACATTGATGCCCCAAGACTTCGTGAAACATTCTCCAGCCGTGGTGAAACCGCCTCGAACCCCTCCTTTGCCGCCTTCACGTAAAAGGGTATGCCCACAAAGGTCAAAACGGTGATGATACCGGTCCTGGTTCCCATCATCAGTACCCCCGCACTGGCGAGAAATTCTCCGAACCAGTGGTTCTTTCCCACAATACTGAGAATGGCAATACCGATAACCGGATGGGGAATTGCAATGGGAATATCAATGATACTCTCCAGGAGATGTTTCCCCCGAAATTTTCCCCTTGCCAGGATATAGGCAAGGGGAGTACCGAAAACAAATGAAATAATTGATGCGATTCCGGCCGTTTCGATACTGAGCCAGATGGCCCGAATAACATCTTTGTCAGTTGCCGCCTCCCGCAGCATATCGCCCCGGGGGGCGATAAGAAGCTGCAGAATGGGCATGACAATAAAAAGAAGTACTATTGCCCCGCAACTGACAGTGAGCCAGAAAAAGGGCTCCCGCTTTCTTAACATGGGAACAGTTAATTCTTTACTTCAACCAGTTTCTGCAATGAAACAGGAATCTGTTTTTTCATGGCCTCACCAGGCACACGTGCCGGGACAAAGGGAGGCTGTCCCATCTCCTTAAGAATCTTCAGTCCTTTATCAGGATCAAGAAGGTACTCGAGAAAGGTCGTGGCGGCTTTCGCGTTGGGGGCCTTTTTCAGCAGTGTAATCCCGTAGGTGCATGATTTCCCTTTTTTCGTTTCATAGGTGCCGGGCTTTTTGCCGGTGACCTTAACAGCCGCATTCTTATAGAAATCGTTATGCTTGTAATTTCCAAGATTTATTTCATCAGGTAAAACAACATATTTCAGGTTATGCTGAACCGCAACAGAAAGGTATTCCCAGGCATAGTCCATGTTGCCGGTTTGAAGCAGCGAAACGAGTTCAACTGATTTTGGCCTGATATTTTTTTTCGGCCTGTTCGCCACAATTTTATCATAGAGGCCTTTCTTTTTATAATGCTTTTCCGCAAGCTGCAGTACCATCAGTGCGCGATAGCCACAGGGATCGAGATTCGGATCTGAATGTCCCCAGACAACCCCTTTCTTCTGCAAAATCTCGTACCAGTTGTCTTTGTTAACTTCCTTCGCGAATTTGCTTTTGTCGGTATAGCAGAGAACAAGCTGGTTCGTGGCAAAGCGGATATTCCAGTCCGCATATTTCGGGACAAGGTACTTATCAATAACCGTGTAATCAGCGGAAGCCATGATATCACATGGTTTCTTCAGGTCCGTAATTTTCCTGGCACACTTTGTGCTCCCTGACGCTTCCCGCTGAAGGTCGATGGCGGGGTACATTTTTTCGAATTCCTTTTCCATTTTGGCGAAGGGAACAGTCAGACTTCCTGCATGAAACATTGTAATAGTTCCCTTGATATCTTTCTGTCCACCCTTACCACAGGAGAGAACAAAACACGCTGCCAGCACTACTGTAAAAATCGCAACTTTTCTCATCTTTGCAACCTCCATTGCATACGCATCTCATACGCATAGAATAAATACTCCGGCACTGTGCCGGAGTATTTATTCATTTTATCATTAGATCTTTACTTCAGCCTTACAGTACATCATGTGATCTGTATCTGCTGCCTCAAAATCAGAGATTTCATAATAAAGGGCAAGCTGAACATTTTTGTTGAACTTGTACCCGGCGCCGAATCCGTACTTGCCATTGTCTGCTCCGTCAAGCCCATGGGCATAACCGACACGGCAGATGAGAAGTACCGGCATGCCGATGACAGAATCAAAGTTGGCATTGAGCCAGCCCTCGACAAAGTACCCGTTGTCGCTTGAGCCTGTATCATTGGTTACACCGATAAAGTTGGCGCCGGCTCTGAGCATTTTGCTTTTCCATGCCGCGCCGCCCCCGTAGTAGATAATATCATTATTTGCCGCTTTCTCGAAAAAACGAAAATAGCCATTGATAAAAATATTTTTCACTGGGTTGACAGAAAGAGTGGTATAATAGGAAAACCCGTCATGAAAATTATCAACATCAACATTCTTATAACCTTCTCCATTGGTAAAGGCGCCGGTGAGGGTTACCATTTCAAGAAATTTTGCCTGCACTGAAAGGCCCAGGTCAGCGGCAGTGTCTATGCCAAGACTGGCACCGGATGCGTCATGCAGGATTTCCTTTGCGGCGCCTATATAGGTATTGCCGACCCAGCGCAATCCAGTCAGGCCGTTGACAATACTGGTTGCCGGTGTATTGATCATTCCCCCTCGAATTGTGAGATCAACGGGACCCAGTTTTGGCGCCGCCTGGAGATAGGCAAACTTGATAAGCGCCTCGTATCCTTCTTTGTTACTGTCTTCGAGACCAAGACAGTCAAGTGTTACCCGAAAGCTGAAAACGCCGGGAAGGTTCTTTTTCATGGTCAGGTACATCCTTTGAAGAGCAAAACTCCCGTCCTTGTCACCATTCAAAGCCTGTGCATACTCACCAAAGAATACACCTGAAATTTTCAAGGCATTATCCTTCTTTGCATCCTGCCCATTCTCAGCAAGAACAACCCCTGTTCCGATAAAGAAAAGGAACAGAACCAGTACTACTCTAAAACGATTCATATCTGCCTCCTTGTTTTTTTAGTAGATGAAAAAATTCCTGAAAACAACTCAAAATATTTCTTCATCAAATCATTATTAATAGATATGTGTAAGTACAGATACTTTCTAATTGTTTAATTAAAAGTCAAGTTTGTTGTTATTTTTTATTATTTTTTGTAAAAATTTTCATAAAAATTCATGATATCAGACAGATACTATCAAATACAACCAAAAACAGAGAGCTGATATTTAAAGCCCCCTTCTGGTAATATTTTCTTCGGTTACCACGCAAACCTGCCGAAAAAATAATTTGTAAACAGAATTGCCATAGTATACAATAATCAGGGCAAATTGATATCCTGTCAAAAAAAGTCCATCCTGCCTGCACTCAAGCCCGCCTTCTTCGCGAAAATGATGCAGGAAGGTCCCCCGGCAGGGTACTGGTAAACAGAAAATCAGGTAAGACATCCATAATCTTTCGCACTCATCTTTCTGACCACCTGCTTCTTGATGAGGCCAGAAGAATCCTTAATGCCACCTTCAGAAACAGTGTAAAACATGACTATATCATCATGGACATCCGTGCTGCAGGCGAACTGGACAACCAGGACCTTACAATACTGAAAAAAATCATCAACCTTTTCACTGCGGCACAGACATTTCTTGTGGCGGGAAGACACTACGGGGACATCGTCACGGCGGAAAACTTTTTCCCTGAAGAAAGGATCTTTATCTCCCTGGGTGACTGCGAGATATTTATCGATTCCCTGGCATGACCCGTAAATATCATGAAAGACATTAAAGGCGCGAAAATATTTTCGCGCCTTTAATGTCTTATTCTCTACGCTTCTTTTTTCCCCAGCTTTTTCTTAATAAAATCACCGATCAAAAAAAGCTGTGTCAGGGTAATGGCCAGCATGGTAGAAAGGGTCATGCTGCTGCTGAAAATGGGCTTGATTCCCTGGGGCACATAGTCCCAGAGGTTCGGCAGAATATCAACACTCAGGCCAAAAATAATTGAAATACCAATGATAAATATTTTCTGTATCGTCATATCAACAGTCATCAGTATCTGAATTCCCGCGGTAATCATGTAGCAGGTGACAAAAATCAGTATGGCCCCCATGACCGGTTTCGGCATCAGGGCAAAAAGCCCGGTGATTTTCGGAAAACAGGCAAAGACAATAAAGAGCCCCCCCGCGGCGATACCGATGTAGCGGCTCGTGGCGCCCGTGGCAGCAGAGACCCCCACGTTACTCGATGACGAACCCACACCGAGGCCGCCCATGGCCCCTGAAATAAAGGTGCCGATACCCCCGGCAAGAAGGCCGTTACTGATACTCTTCATGTCCGGCTCCTCCCACTCGTCATCATTGATCTTCTGACAGGTAATCATATCGCCCACCGATTTCAGACTGGAACAGAGGGCGGCAATAAGAAAGGGCGCCAGCATGGATGAATCGAAACTGAAACCGCCATGAATCATCTTCGGCAGGGCGAACCAGCGTGTTTCACTGAGACGGGCTACATCGAGGCTCGTCATGATGCCGGAAAAATAGGCGATGACATATCCCGCCACCATACCAATAAAAACACAGTAGACGCGCAGCACCCCTGACCCCCAGATATTGAGCACCACCATGATGGCAAGCGTTGAAAGCCCCAGGAGAACATGGGGCATCTCAAAGAGGGCCTCATCTGTTTCAATGCCCATAAAATTCGAGGCCCCCAACGGTATAAGGGCCACACCCACCATGAGAACCACCACGCCGGTAACTTCAGCAGGAAAGAGAAAACGAAGGCGGCGTATAACGCGCGAAAGTACTGATTCAAAAAGGCCTGCTATCATGCTCATCACCGCAAGCAGGGGAAGGCCCCCGATCCAGGCCGCCTTCATTGACGCTGAAAAATAAGGTACACCGGAAAGGTAGGGCAGCAGGTACCCGGACCCCACGGGACCGCGGAAGAACTGAAGGATCGTCGCGACACCCGCGGCGATCATGGTAAAGCTGACGACGCTCTGAATCTGCTGGTGACTTCCCCCTATCTCACTTATAATAACAACAGGAAGAATCAGTGTGCTTGACATGACAAAGGTATGCTGCAGCCCCGCGAGAAGCGTGGTCCAGCGGGGGGGACGGTCATTGACTCCGTATATCAGGTTTGAAGATATTGACATGATTTACCTCATCCATATGGGTTTTGCGGGGAAAAAGTCAGACCCCACGATATAGCGGTCATCACCGATTTTCACGGCTCGCAGGTAGGCAAGCTTTTTAGAGGGCTTCACGTCACCCGGTTTCGGCCGCAGGTAGGAAACCCAGGCCTTCTCTTTGCCCTTGATACGTAAAATCATCTGGCGAATAACCTTATACTTTAAAAGGCTTCGTCCCTCGAGAGAAGGAAAGGCCGGGTCTACAACGGCGGTACCGTCATCCTTGAAAACAAATATATAGGAATCCCTGAAGCTGTAGGGATTTGAATCATCCTTGAATTCTTTAAAGGCCGCCCTACCCCTGTGCCGAATCAGGGAAACGGCGTCATCAACCATTTCAATGATGAACTGTTTCTCTGTACGAATATTATAAACACCGGTACCGACAAAACAGGACTCACCTGAAGGCATTACCGCTTTCTTTACATAACCACTCTTCCAGGTGGGGATGAATTCACCGGGACGTGTCCACATGTAGTGGACCCATCCGCCACCGCACTCCGCCTTTGCAATAAGGTGCTGAATCAGGGGACGCCCCTTGATATCCTTCAGGTTATAGAGGTCCTTTCCCTGGAGATGTTCCTGTACAGGATGAAAGATATTGACGCCCTTCATGGTATAGATGAAGAGATACATCTCCCCCTGGAACCATTTACTGTCCCTGATCCTGAACTGAGGAAAGGCCTTTCTCCCCTTTTTTTCAATTTCCTTTACCGCGTCTTCGAGCATGGAAACCACCCTCTTGGTACGGCGGTACGTGTAGGCAGGTTCAGCAGAATAGGAGATGACAGGGGGAAGCAGAAGAAAAAGGAGAAACAGAACAATCCCCTTTCGTGTCCCTCGGG
Source organism: uncultured Leptospirales bacterium (assembly GCA_964534225.1). Lineage (GTDB taxonomy): Bacteria > Spirochaetota > UBA4802 > UBA4802 > UBA5550 > CAZHNW01. The sequence goes on from CAZHNW010000033.1 coordinate 19,214, forward strand.
GCTTTGCGAAATGTCCCATGGCAGATAAACCTCTTAGTTTTTTTGTTTTACCATTCTTCCAAATATCTACAGGGAACCTCTAAAAATTAAATTTTTAGAATTTCACAATTCTATAACTACTGACAAACTCAGCAGTTATGTTTTCCGCCCGCCGCTGGCGGGCGGAAAACAATAATTAATAGAAGTTGCCTATAACAAATAATAAATATCATGCGGGAAAAAGTACAGCAGGATTTTAATTTTTATTTTATGGCACGCCCCTTTATACAGCAAGTATGAGAAAGGTAAGGCTTTGGCGAAAAGGCATTTGACAGGTAAAGACCTGAAAATTATATTCACTTAACATTATTTATTTGAAAGAAAAACAGGACCGCTGAAATGAAAATTGCCCTTGCACAGACAAATCCCCTCGTTGCCGACATAGAGGGCAACGTAAAAAAAATAATCTCCCTCATCAATGAAGCCCGCCGTGCCGGCGCCGACCTGGTAATCTTTCCGGAGATGAGTACCATCGGCTACCCCCCCATGGACCTGGTCAACAGCAGAAAGCTCATCGATGACAACCTTTCGGGCCTTGAAACAATCGCCGCGGCAGCCGATAACATAGCCGTTATCTGCGGCTTTGTTGACTACGACCACGACAATCCTCCCATGCTGTTCAACAGCGCCGCCTTTATCAACAACGGCAAAATTATTTCCACCCACCAGAAGACACTGTTGCCTCAATATGATGTCTTTGACGAGCTGCGCTACTTTACCCCGGCGAGAGAACACAGGGTCATTGAATTCATGGGACATACCATGGGAATTACCATCTGCGAAGACATCTGGAACGCCCTGGACAGCAGGGAAGGCAAGCTCATGGAAAACATCACCTACCCGGTTGACCCCGTAGACATGCTGGTGGGGAAATCCGTAGAGATGGTAATTAATCTTTCCGCCTCTCCCTTCGTTAAGGGTAAAAACAGGGCTCGGACAGAAATGCTGCAACGTACGGCAGAGCACCACGGCGTGGACATCATTTACGTTAACCAGGTGGGAGGCAACGACAGCCTGATCTTTGACGGCAACAGTCTCGCAATCAACAACAGGGGACACATCATTGCCCGGGGCAAAGCTTTCACTAAAGGCATCACCCTGGTAGACACGGACAGTTCAAAAAAAAATGCGCTCCCCCACGACATTGAATGGAACGATCTCGAAGAAATTCGCCAGGCCCTCTGCCTGGGCATCAGGGACTATGTTCAAAAATGCGGTTTTAAAAAGGTTCTCCTGGGCCTTTCCGGGGGGATAGATTCGGCGCTGACCTGCGCCCTGGCCGTAGAGGCCCTGGGGCCGGAACAGGTCATGGGCATCACCATGCCTTCAGTTTATTCATCACAGGGAAGTGTTGATGACTCTTATGCTCTGGCTGAAAACCTGGGCATCGAGATACATACCATTGCCATAGAAGACCTTGTCAAAAAGTTCGACACCTCTCTCTCTCCTGTTCTGGGAGGCGAACTCGAAGGCATCACCGAGGAAAACATCCAGGCCCGTATACGGGGGACACTCCTCATGGCCATGAGTAATAAAACAGGGCGACTCCTTCTTACTACTGGAAACAAATCAGAGTTCGCCATGGGCTACTGCACTCTTTATGGCGACATGAACGGGGGGCTGGCGGTCATATCCGACCTGCCCAAAACCCTGGTCTATGACCTTTCACGGCATATCAACAGGAAAAAAATTCTCATCCCCGTCAACACCATTGAAAAGCCCCCCTCCGCGGAACTACGCGAGGGCCAGAAGGATTCAGATTCCCTGCCCCCCTACGAAATCCTTGACGGGATACTGCAACTCTACATCGAGGAACATAAGTCTCTCAACGAAATTGTCGCGGCGGGCTACGATAAAGACCTGACGAAAAAAATACTCCGCACGGTAAACCTGAACGAGTATAAACGCCGCCAGGCGGCCCCGGGCCTCAAGGTCACATCAAAGGCCTTTGGCACGGGACGGCGTATTCCCCTCGCCCAGGGTTTCGTGCCGTAACGCCCCTACTTCCCCGCTAACTTTCTTATCATTTTCGCAACAAAACGAAGAATAAAAACAGCAATAACCGTTCCGATGACAAGGCCCAGCAATCCGAGCCATGTCACGTATGTTCCCCCTGAAAGAAGTGAAACAGGATTCCATGAAGGAACTGCCACGATACGCCCCAGTTTTCCCTTATACTTTTCAGGAATATTGGGAATACCGTCACCGTCAGTATCCTTGAAACTCCTGACATATTCAAGCAGGCCCACCCATTCTTTTGCTTCCTGGATACCCTCTTTTTTCTTATCAATGTCGATACGAAGGGGCACCAGGTCAGTGACGGGATTGCCCTTTTCGTCTTTGGGGATAATCTTTAAAATATCCATGGTGTAATCGCAAACGATTTTAAGAAACGTGGCGTTGTAGATATCGGCACAGGCAGTATAAAGTTTTTTATTGTCATCGGAATAATCGAGCTTTTTATAACCTGATTCCTCATCACCGATCCAGATTTCCGTTACACGGTCGAAAAGCATCCGGTTGGGATTGTAAGTAAACTTGACGCCGGATATCTGCAGAAAGTAATCGCCTCCCTTCATGGGATAAATACTGGTAAGAATTTCCAGGGCGCGCTTTATTTCAAAGGCGTAGATGTTTATGGTAATCAATGGATAGGCCATGGTGTCATCCATGCCGATACCCAGGGGGATCGTTCTAAAGAGATCACACACAGCGATCTTTCCCGTTTTTCCCACGACAATATTATCACGGATAACGCCCCCGCTGATGACGCCGATATCAATTTTTGACGCGGGATTTTTCGGGTCATAAACAAAGCGATTCCCGTAATAGCGGATCGAATCGGCAATGAGGTTACCAAGGTTGCACTCATCCTCTTCAAGGGCAAGGGGGAAGTCAGTCTCTGCCACGGGTGAATAGAAACCGAGACCGAAATATTTCAATACCTTCATGTTAACGCCGCCGATTTTCCGGTTGATACTGGCAGTGATGGCGGGATCTCCCTTTATGGAATCATCGATGGATACAATGCGGTATCCCGTCATCTTTTTTCTTCCCTTTTCGATAGCCATGTCGAGGACTCCGGCGTGACGGCCGTAGGCCCATGCCTGGACAATCACCGTGTTGTTGACAAAAAGGGGTTTCATCAAGTTAGTATGGGTATGGCCGCTGATGATGATGTCGATTCCATCCACTTCACGGGCAAGTATTTCATCCTCTGATTTTTCCTTATCATCAGAAAGCCCGCTGTGAGAAAGGCATATAACCACATCAACATTCTCGCGCCCCTTCAAAATTTTGACCATTTCCCGGGCCCGTGTGACCGGGTCAGCAAAGGTGACCGGTGAGGCGAAGGGAGAAACTTCAGCCGCGTCATGGCCCACAAGGCCAAAAAAACCGAAGGTGATACCGTCTTTCTCTATCACATGCCATGACTTGAAAAGACCCTTTTTATAGGCTGCCTCGAGTGTATCATCTTTTTTACTCTCCTTGCTGAATACCAGGTTCGATGAAACAATCGTGGGTGTCCCCCCCATGCGGTTTCCTGATTCGAGGATGCGGGCCAGGCCGCGGGGCATGAGATCGAACTCATGGTTACCCAGGGTCACCACGTCGTAGCCCATCTCTTTCATCAGGCGCAGTTCAAATGAATATTCCCTTGAAACCATGTGAAAAAGGGAGCCCATGAGAAAATCCCCCGCGTCAAGAACCAGTACCGGGTTTTTCTTTTCAGACTGTACTGACTTGATGACCGTGGCAATACGGGCCCATCCCCCCTTTGTTTTGTCATCATTGACCGTGGCCGGGGTATAGTCGATGTTGGGAGAAAATCCCAGGAGATGGGAGTGAAGGTCATTGGTATGGACAATGGTAAACTTCCCTGTCTTTGTTCCGGCAATGAGGGGAGCAGAGACAAGGAGAAGGAGAATAAAATAGAGAAATTTACGCGCAAGCTTCATCAGGTCCTCCGGTTTAATAAATTATAATCTTTGTCATCATTACGGCATAATTGTCTGCCCCTTTTGTCGCGGGGTCAATTGAAATTTTTCTTATTTTTTCATTCCCAGTAGAAAAACATCTTTCCCGCTGACCCAGAAGATATTTTTTCCATAAATGAGAGAGCCGCTGACACATGAACATTCCCCCGGAAAAATTTTAACTGCCTGATTAATTTTACTTTGACAGTACCGCCTCATTCTGCCAGTATGAAAAAAAGAGTTAACTGTGAGGCATAGAGTGAAAACATTACACACTGCCATTATTCTCATCATTACCCTTCTGGCGGTTCCCCTTATTACATGGTTTTTCGGTACTCCACTGGGGGCACTTGAAATCAGGGCACTTGTCACAGTCTCCATTATCGCGGGCAGTGCCGTGGCTCTATGTTTTATCCTGGGGGAAGTCACCGGCAACAACAGCCAGGTGGACAAGCTCTGGAGCCTGCTTCCCATTGCCTACACATGGACAGTTGCGGCTTACGGAAACTTTTCGCCACGCCTGGTACTGATGAGTATCCTGGTCACTCTCTGGGGCCTGCGTCTCACCTGGAACTTTTCCCGCCACGGCGGCTACAGCCTTAAATTCTGGACCGGCAAAGAGGACTACCGCTGGCAGGTACTGCGTCAGAAAAAAGAATTTCAACCCCGCTTTAAGTGGACTCTTTTCAATCTTTTCTTTATCAGCGGCTACCAGAACGCCCTTATACTCCTCTTTTCCCTTCCCGTCATTGTCGCCCTCCAGTACAGGCAAAGGCCCCTGGGTATCATCGACGGCATTGCCGGTGCCCTCATGCTTTTCTTCATTATATTCGAAACCGTTGCTGACAACCAGCAGTGGCGCTACCAGAGCAAAAAATGGGAACTCATCAACAGCGGCGCGAAAGTAACCGGCGACTACGCAAAGGGCTTTCTCGACAAAGGCCTCTGGTCCCGTTCACGTCATCCCAATTATTTTGCGGAACAGAGTATCTGGGTTTCTTTTTATCTTTTCAGTGTTGCCGCCTCGGGGCAGTGGATAAACTGGTCGGTGTCAGGGGCCCTGCTTCTGATCATACTTTTTCAAAACAGCGCCGCCTTCAGTGAAGGCATCAGCGCGGGGAAATATCCCGCCTACGATGAGTACCAGCGCCGGGTACCCCGTTTCATTCCCTTTCGAATAAAAAAGGTTACCTGAAAAAAAACTGGCCAAATCACGGCATTGTTATAAAAAGGCAGAAAAGACTTTTTAAAAGAGATGCCATGAAAACAGAATGCAGTCAGTGCCTGAAAAAAATCAACAGCGAAGAGTCGGTTACCATTGACGGTGATGTTTTTTGCCGGGAATGCATCTACGGCGACAGCGAACCTCTTCATCTCTACTCCATCGGCACGGTGAGAAACAACCAGAAACGCTCTTCCTTCCGCTTTGGTGTCAAAAACCGGGCCGCCCTTTCAGAAATCGTTCTTCTCGAATCGCAAAAAAGATTCATGTACAGGCTCGAAGAAGAGAAATACCTCACCATCATTTACTGGCTTCACGAATCGAAGGAAGTCAAATCTGTCTTTCGCCGGGGCCTCGATGGCAAAAAGGTCGGTGTTTTCGCGTCGCGCACACCAGACCGCCTCTCCCGCCTTGCCATCCAGGACGTAGAACTGGTCAGGATCGAGGGAACAACTCTCTACGTGAAAAATCTCGATGCCATCGACGGGAGCCCGGTCCTTGACATCAAGCTCTCCCGGAAAGGGCGGTAAGGCCTCACATTATTCTGTATAATTTCACAAAGAATCTTCTTCTTTCATACCCTGAAAGGTATCACTCCCCGCATCTCTCTCATTTTCGTTAAAGGAATCTACATTTTCCGCCAGTTGTTTTGCTGCCATACCTACTATTTTCGCATAGCTTCGCACCATTTCGGCATTCGAAAGAGTTGTCTGTGTCAATTCATTAATTGAATTGATTGCTTTTGTTAGTTCTTCTATGACACCCTTCTGTTCTCCGGAATAGTTATAGACATTGTTTGATATTTCACCAAGTTTTTCTGTCTTTTCATGTATGTCCCTGTTTTTCCCACCCAGGGAACGAGTAAAATCAATAGTATCCCCCAGTACCTGCTGGATAGCAATAATCTTACCCCGGATATCGGTAAATATCTGTGATGTACTGCCAACAAAATGAAGTTCTGAAGACATCTGGTTTGCCTGCTCGATAAGGGTACTCTGGATACCCTTAACAACTTCTGCTGTCTGATCAGCCAGTTTATTTACCTCATCAGCAACAACCGCGAAGCCCTTCCCATGTTCCCCTGCGCGGGCCGCCTCAATGGCCGCGTTAAGGGCCAGAAGATTAATCTTGTCCGCCAGCTCATTGATTGAATTAATGGTTCCTTCGATATCACGCAGGTAGGCGGCCAGCTCTTCGATGGCAGTGACTGAGCGATTGATGGTCTTTTCACCATCCTCTATCTGTTCAACCGCCTCATTAACATGGCGTGTAAGCCCGGAAATCCGCTCAGAAAGCTGCTCGCTTTCAGTATTGATATTGGAGATATCATCATGTATCATCTCAGACTGTTCTAATTGAATTTTAATTTCAGACAGGTTCGAATCAAAAGTTGCTGACATCTCCTCATAAGAGGCGGCGGTCTCTTCGACAATAGCAGTAAGTTCACGGGCAATATCATTCAGGGTAGATGAAGAGTCGTTAAGATCACCGCTCACTGATTTTATTTCTGAAGAATTATCCGCAATGGCATGCACGATGTTTTCAAGGGTTTCAGCCATTTTATTAAAGGTATGTGTAATATACCCTATTTCATCTTCCTGCTTTATAGGGATTCTTACTTTCAGGTTCCCCCTGTTTACTTCTCCAACTCCTTCTGAAAGAGTTAAAAGGGGATTTACCAGGGTCCCAAGGAAAAAATACTGAAAGCCAAAACGGACCACTACAAGAAGAACAACCAGTATAATAATAAAGGTCAATGACGTGGAGTGCATATATTTTCTAAAGGTTGTATAGTTAAAACCGATTCTAAATAAAGTATTCTTTTCTCTGCCCGTAGAAAAATATTCTATACTATGGGTACCGTCCTTTCCGGTTCTATAATTTCTCTCTCCGACACTATAAAGTGGTGTAAAAAGTGAAAAGATATTTCCTGCACGTTCACTGACAGATGACTCCCTGTCACTGCCCAGTTCCTGTAGCGCAGGGATAAAATGCACCAGTGGTTTATATTTTTTACGCACCAGTTCAGGCAGAGATGCAAGATCTTCTTCTGTTTTTATTTTTGCCATCTCTTTTCGGAATCTTCGAGAAGACTTAATTACAGGTTTCATCTTCTGCCGCAAAGACTCAATGGGAGTATCACTTTCAAAAACATCTGATTCAAGGATGTGCATAATAGTTGCCCTGTATCCCCTGAATTCGGGGGGAGTCTCTTTGAGCAGGGCACTGGCATCCTTAATAAAGTTATCTGCTTCAATTTTTTCAATTTTCTGCCAGAAAAGAGAATTTTTCAATGTGGACTTCTCAGTCGTATTACTCTCCCAGGGTTCCGTTTTGAAGGCATCTTCAGAAAAACTATAAGATGCCCGGTACAGGGGCTTAACATCCGGTTTAATATCACCTGCCGAAAGGGCAGCATAATTTGAATATATCCTGTCAAAGACATCCTCTTTTTCCTGCATAATACTATAGCTGATTACCTGCATCATTGTCAGGAAGGTAATTATACTGATACCGATAAGCTTTCCAATAAAACTTATGCGCTCCCGAGAATTGTTGATATAGACTATAATTATAAGGAAAAAACCTATAACGTTAAAGAGGACCCAGATATTTTGAAAAGTGGCCCTGCCAATAATACCCTGGCGGCTGATTGTATTGGCAACAGCGGGAACAAAGGTGGTGATAAAATAAAGCACCCCCACAAGCAGTACGACCCATCTTTCTTTGCCACGGGAGGTAACACAACGCCAGATACTGAGACCTGTGCCCAGGAATACATTGAACACGATGAGAAGACCAATAACGCTGCTTAGTTTGTCCGCCTGGAAATCCCAGTAATGCGCCATAAAAAGATAGACCTTCGGACTCTGTAACGATACGACAACAAATACAAGAAGAACAAGAATATAGACCGTATACATCGTCTTTAAAAGATAACGGGCGGCCCGGGGGTTACGTTCAGACGGGAAGTAGAAAAAAAACACCGCCATATGAGCCTGGGTAAGAAATATCGCTAATACAGTAATCCACCTGTGGTACGCCGCAAGGGGGTGGTATATGGTCGATGAAATAAAATAACCGACATTAAATAATCCCAGTAATGCGTAAGCGAGCCCGATATGAGTGGTAGCAGGCAGCCGCTTCTTAATGGAAAGAAGAAACAGCGAGATCGTGAAAAAAAAGAATATGGCAATAAGAGATCCAATTGAAAATGAATTAAGCAAAAAAATACTGGTAGAATCCATAAAGGTTCAACTCCTCTCAACAGAACTGTACTAATCTATATTTTTTTAAAGTCACCTGCGGTCATTAAAGGCAATATCCACCTCTCGACAGCATACTTACGACCGGTCAGATACCAGCTTGTGTATCTGTTATTTTCAGCACTCCAGTCATTGTTTTTGAGGAATTAAATCGAAAACCGGCATGAATAATCAT
>CAZHNW010000033.1:27964-35938 GCA_964534225.1 uncultured Leptospirales bacterium
AGCACTTTTTCTGTTCAAACGTGAACCGCTCTAAGTGTATTAAACGCTCACTTAATTTAACAGATACGATGTACCAATTGTAACAAGGCCATGCCATAAAATAAATTATAAAAAATTATTTTTGCAATTTTTTTTTGACATCAACAATCCAGGACAATAGCCCATATAAGACATATGACATACCTGCCCACACGGATTCTCATCTCCTCGATTTTAAAACAGGTCATCTTTTACAAAAATATCCAAAAAAAGTTCCAACCATTTCAGAACTCATTCGTATATAATAGTATACCCGCTGCATAACGGGCGGGGAATAACGGATAGAATATCAGCATGGATAAAAAAACAGGAAAAACAGCCTGGCTGAAAATCAGGGGCGGCATCGATTCACGGGAAAGGTTTTTTGAAGAAACCTGGCACCGGCACGGGAAAAAAATTTCCTTCTATATAAACAGACTCCTCTTCGCCGATGAAGATTACGGCGAAGACATCTTTCAGGAGGTCATGATGAAGGTCTATACCAGTCTTGAAAGTTACAACCCCCTCTACTCCTTTGAAACATGGCTCTTCAGAATAGTGAGAAACCACTGTATCGATATACTCAAGAAAAAAAAAGTGCAGGAAGTCAACAGCCCCCTTGATGAAACAGCATCTGTTTTCCCCGGTCCCGATGAAGCCTGTATCGGCAAGGAGATCATGGAAAAAATCGAAAACACACTGGAAAGTTTTACCCCCGGAGAAAGAGAACTGGCCTTCCTTCGCCTTTATGAAAATCTCACCTTCAGGGAGATCAGCAGAATAACCGGAAGTAACATCAATACCCTCAAGACACGCATGACGCAGATACAGAAAAGGCTCAGACATGCGTTAAAGGATTACCACCATGAATAAAGAAAAAAAAATACTACAGGCATACTACCAAAAAAAAATTGAACAGGAAAACCTTCCGGCATTTGAAGACTTTAAAAGACATTTGCCACGGGAAAAAACAGGAAAGGCAAAAATAACATGCAGGGAAGTCTCTGCCTTTTACACGATCCTCACCGGTTTTGCCGCCCTGTTTATTGCCGCCAGTTTCACCCTGCCCTCACCGCTGACTGAAAAAATTAATTCATTCTGCAGGGCGAATAATGTCAGGCCTGCAATGAAAGAAAAAATTACCGCCATTGATAACTATCTTATAAAAATTAAAAACTTCAGACAGGGAGGAAAATAATCATGAAAAAAAGTTACTTTCTGCTTTTAATCCTGACACTGGGAACCCTTGGCCTGGGCATCTTCTTTGCCCGGGGGTCACTCCTGGTTTTCTTCGACGCGCCGTCGATACTGATCACCTTTATCCCCACGGTGCTTATGCTCCTGGCGGTATACTCACCCGCCGAGTTTATCGGTGCCTTTAAGCTCGCATGGGGCGATAACACGGGAGAGAAGCATGAAATAAAAAACGCCATTGTTTTTTTTAAGACGGCACAGAATCTTCTGCTTCTCATGGGTGTAGTGGGACTGATGATGGGATGCATGCTCATGCTTTCAGCGAGACTGAACATCGATAAATTCTCCTTTGGTCTCTCTTATGCATTAATCTGCATGTTCTATGCCTTTCTCACCACCTTTCTTGTCACCATTCCCTTTAAAAATGCACTGCAGAAAAAATTAAATGTCATTGAATAAGGGATAATGAGGCAGCGGAGCCGTCATGAACGGCTCCGCTGGAAACTCATCTCCAGAACAAACACATCATCAAAAACATATATCCATCGATATTGGCCTTTGTTTTCCGGGGGATTTCCTTTTCTATTTTTATTGTTGCCCTGAAAAATCCAACTCCCTGAGACTGAAAAAACTGCTTTAAAATGATATTAAAACCATGTTAAAATGTAACCTGTCAGTCAAAATATGACTCGAACTCATTATTAAAGTATATTCTAAATATCTAAATAAACACATTTTCCTGATAACATCAAAATGGAGAGAAGGCGGTAATTATGAAAAAATACGATATCATTGTAATCGGTATGGGTCCCGCGGGTATGGCGGTTTCTGCCATGGCATCAAGCATGGGGCTGAAGGTACTTTCAATTGAAAAGAACAAGGTGGGCGGTGAATGCCTCAACTGCGGATGTATTCCCAGCAAGGCACTGTTGAAAGCAGGGGATGCCAACTTCATAGCGCAGAACCTGAAAAAATACGGCATTGATGCAAAGGTTTCAACTGACAGTAAAGGCGCCCTGAATATTGTAAGAAAAAAAATCGGCGGCATCGTCAACAACAAGTTCATGAAGGTTTTCGAGAAGGTGGATCTCAAAATCAGCGAAGGCGATGCCTGGTTTAAAGATGAAAAGACTGTTATCCTCAATGGTGAAGAGTACACCGCGAAAAAAATATTCATTGCCACGGGAACAGAACCATTTATCCCCCCCATTGAGGGTATCGAAAATGTACCAAAACTGACAAACGTCAATCTCTTCGAACAGAAAGACATACCCAAAAGCATGATCGTTATTGGCGGAGGAGCCATAGGAACAGAAATGGCCCAGGCCTTTAACAACCTTGGAGCAAAAGTAACGATCATCCACATGGACAAAAATCTTCTCCCCGCTGCTGATGAAGAAGCGGGACTCCTCCTTGAGGACATCTTCAAAGAGAGGGGCATAAATGTTATCAATAACGCAAAAATCGAAAGGTGGGAAAAGAAAAAGGGGAGGATAATTCTCCACTATGAAGACAAAAAAGTTGAGGCTGAAAAACTCCTTGTTGCTGCGGGAAGAAAACCGGCACTTGAAGCACTGAAACTCGAGAATGCCGGTATTAAAACAGGCAAAAAAGGAATCATCGTCAACCAGCACCTGAGAACAAACAAAAAGAACATCTATGCAGTAGGCGACTGTAACGGCATTTCACTTTTTTCCCATTCGGCCATGCACCAGGGGATGCTCGCACTGATGGCATCCATGTCTCCCTTTCCCCTTTCACGGCTTAAGCGATCAAAATATGCGGTTCCCTGGTCGGTCTTTACACGACCAGAGGTAGCCCAGGTGGGCCTGACTGAGAAAGAGGCCGCGGAAAAGGGATTAAAATTTCAGGTGACAAAAAAAGAATACCAGTCCTATGGCAGGACAGTAGCAGACGGCCACCCCGAGGGTTTTATAAAAATCGTCAGTTCAAAATCAGGGGAGGTCTATGGTGCCACCATAGTCGGTGAAGCGGCGAGTGAACTGATCCACGAATGGACCATGGCGATTCAGTTCAAAATCAAGCTTCACCAGATCATGATGATGCAGCATTCATTTCCGACCATATCGATGCTCAACAAGATGGTCACCGAAGACTGGCTCATGGGAAAGATGGATTCAAAATTTATTCAAAAGTGGGCCAAAAGGATGATCTAACCGTTTCATCCCGTTATTCCCCAGCGGAGAAAGCGTCCCTTTACCGGGGGCGCTTTATTTCTGATACTTCAATGCATAAAAGGCTTTTGTCATCTCTTTATTAATTTTTTTGATATCATCAAAGAGATAAAAGATAAATGCATCAGCAACCGAATCCCTGTGAAGGGTAACAACAAGTACATACCTGTACCCCCGGGCAAATTCAGATTTGGATTCAATGAGTATGGTAGCACCCCAGTTGGCGTTGAACTCTTTTCTTACATCAGCGGGCTTAAAGGCCCTGACCGCCTTGAAAGGTTTACCGCCACTGATATTCATACAGGCCGCCCAGGTAAAGGAGGTGTACCTTTTATTCGGATCTGTCATGACCGTTTTCGGATCTTTCAGGCTTTTTTTATAAGCATCGATCTGTTTTGTCAGGCTGAATATGGCATAACGGATTTCCAGTTTTTTCTTCACATGCCTGATGGCAAAATCATAGCGAACATCGTGGTTGAAAACAACAGGAACCGTACGAAAATCCTTCGGCATAACAAAAGAGAGTTTCTGTTTATCCGCAAATTCTTTAAAATTCAAGGGGGAAGAAAAAAGAGGCATAAAGGAAAGAAACAGAATAACACAGGCGATAAAACTTTTTCTCATAGTGATTACCCCATAACAGGCCCCTGCCCCCGGGAGGGCAATGGCAATTATTCAGTACAGGCCCGCATTATAAAACATTCGGGGATAAAATTACCATATCTTTTTATCCATTTTTCCCGGTTTCATCATTAACAGAGAGGGGGAAGTTGAATCAGTAAATAAAATTCTTCATTATGGCATCGAGAAGCATACCGGCAAAAACTACAGGACTTACAAACCGGTTCAGGAAAAAGACACTTTTCATTGAGGCAATGAGTTCATCACCCTCGGTGCGGGCCAGAACCTGCTGGCGTAAAAATATAAAGGCAACCCCGGCAACACTGACCCAGTAGAGGGCCCCCAGCTTTGCCATGAATCCCGCACCGAGAAGTGCCCCCAGGCTGATACAGTAAGATGCCCCTGAAAAAAGAAGGGCGCGGGTTCTGCCGAAACGTGCAGGTACTGAATGAAATCCCTCCCTGCGGTCAAAGTCCTCGTCCTGCATGGCATAAAGAATATCGAGCCCCGCAATCCAGAACATGATGGCAATACCGGGCAGAAAGGCCAGGATGCCGAACTCTCCCGTTATGGCAAGATAGCCCCCTACCGGTGCGGCAGCTTCGACAAGTCCAAGATAAAAATGTGACGATGAACTGAAGCGTTTAAAAAGTGAATAGGTAAAGAGAAGAACTACTGCCACGAATGAAAGATAGAAACAGAGGCTGTTTAAAAGGTACGAGGCGTAGATAAGAAGTGCCGAAGAGGCAATGCCGAGAAAAAGGGCCGCGGCGCGGGATACTTCCCCGCTGGGAATGAGGCGGTCCGCGGTACGGGGATTCTTCGCGTCGATCTCAGCGTCGAGCACCCGGTTGAATGACATGCCCGCTGTGCGTGCCCCGAAAAGGGCAAGGGATGTCATAAACCACTGGTATAAACTTCCCCCCCCTGCAAACAAAATACCGATCCATGCAAAGGGCAGGGCAAAGAGGGTCTGTTCGATCATGACGAGACGGGAAAACTTTTTAAAATCCATATTCTATCCACCGTTGTGTGACACGTTCTTTGATTTCATCTGACATGTTGATTTCTTCGGGCCAGTCGCGGCCCATGCCTTCTTCGCGGGTCTTGCGCGTGGCATCGATGCCCACCTTGCCGCCGAAATTCGCATAAGGCGCGGAATGGTCAAGGGCATCAAGGGGACCTTCTGAAAATATCATGTCCCGCCGCGGGTCCACGTTGTTCAGAAGGCGCCAGAGTACGGTGCTGCTGTCGTTCAGGTCGATGTCATCCTCGAAGACAACGATACTCTTGGTGGGGGCCATCTGTCCCAGGCCCCAGAGGGCGTTAATGATCTTTTTTGCCTGGCCGGGAAATTCTTTCTTCATGGACACAAGGGCGCAGTTATGAAAGACCCCCTCCATGGGCAGCACCATGTCGCTGATCTCGGGAAGTACAAATTTCAGCATGGGGAGAAATATCCGCTCTGTCGCCTTTGCCATGTAGCAGTCTTCCATGGGAGGCTTGCCCACGATGGTTGAAGGGTAAACCGCGTTTTTGCGCGCGGTGATGCAGGTAACGTGAAAGATCGGATAGACATCGGCGGCTGAATAGAATCCCGTGTGGTCACCAAAGGGTCCCTCGATTTTTTCATCACCCGGTTCAACATATCCCTCGATGATGAAGTCAGACGCTGCCGGCACCATGAGATCAACAGTCTTTCCCTTCACGGTTTCGATGGCCTTTACCCCGAGACATCCCGCGAAAAGGAGTTCAGGAACGTCAGGCGGCAGGGGGGCCGAGGCGGCATAGGTTACCGCGGGGATGCCCCCCAGGGCCACGGCAACGTCCATGCGTGTTCCCTTCTCTTTATGTTTCCGGTAATGACGCGCCCCGTCTTTATTGTACTGCCAGTGCATGCCCGTCGTGATGTTATCGTACTTGTGCATGCGGTACATGCCCAGGTTCTGAATTCCTGAATCCGGATCTTTCGTGATGACCAGGGGAAGAGTAATAAAGGGGCCCCCGTCTTCGGGCCAGCTCGTCATGATGGGGAGTCTGTCGAGGAGGGGCCCGCTCTCATAGACCACCTCCTGGCAGGGGGCGGAACTGACCTTTTTGGGAGTGAGAGAACCGATCTCTTTCAGGGTCAAAAGCATCTTTATCTTATCCATGAGTCCCGCGGGGGGCTGCATTTTAACCAGTTTCTCGATGCGCCCGCCAATTTCATCAAGGGAGCCTGAATGCAGTGCCATGTTCATACGGGGGTAACTTCCGAAGGCATTGATAAGCAGGGGGTGCTCTGAGCCCTTTACGTTTTCAAAGAGAAGCGCGGGACCTCCCTCCTTGCTGATACGGTCGACGATCTCGGTAATCTCAAGGTGCGGGTCGACTTCTGCGGTAATGCGTTTCAGTTCATTTCTTTCTTCAAGATCTGCGATAAAGGCGCTCAAATTTTTGTATGTCATGAAGTGTTCCCTCCTTAAATTACCATGTACTCTGCCGTAAAGTGCCTCATTTTTTCAAGTCTTTTCGTATCCTGAACCGCGCACCGGATCTATGCCGGGAGGGATTAAACTTCCCCCTGTCAAAAACATTCAGAAGAGTATTTTATGTTTGTATATAAAAAAATATTGACTATATGTGAAAAAACAGGTCTAATATAAACACCGTTTAATAAAATCCGTTTCCTGTTTTGTTTCTTGCACGGGAGTCCTGTACCAGTCATACCCTTCCCGTGCCGCTGATTTTTGGACTTCATTCACTATTATAAAACTTACAAGAGAGGTAAAGACAATGAAAAGGTCAAAAATCTGGGTGACTTTCATCCTGGCAGGGATCTTTCTGGTGGCACCCGCCCTTGCTGCAGAGGCGGCTCTGACCCCGAGAAAGGTCATTTCTGATTTCAAAAAAGTTTATAAACTCCCGGAGAACCGCAAAATCCTGAAAATCCAGTACCTGGGCAGGCCGAGAAATTTTTCCCGCATGGAAGGACTTGTACGCGTCTATTATCACGCACGAAAAGTGGCGGTTTACAATCTCTTTACAGAATGCGGACTCAAGGTAAAATACACCTGGGAGGTCTGGTATCGAAAATCCGGACGAAGGCTGAACTTCGCACAGATCGCCATATGGGACCATAAGCTGCTGAATAAACCGCCCAAACGACTCCCAGGCCTTGATAATGCAACCATCAAAAAACTGATCAATAAGAAATTCGCCGACAGGTCAGGATATCAGACCTATAAATCAAAGGTGACAAAAATATCGATAAAAAGAAAAAAGGGGAAGTATAACTTCTGCATGCCCGTCTACGATATCGTTGCCGACGTGGAAATACTGGCGGGAGAGGAACATAAAAACATCGCTGATGTCTGGAAGTGCAGAATGGCCTCAACCATTCGCAAAAAGAAAGGGAAGTGGGAAGTCAACGCCCTCGACTGCCTCCACAGGGGGAAAAAGACCTCATGCGTTTACCAGAAGATGTGCCGTAAACTGGGGACCCGCAGCAAGACGCAAACCATCCAGTGGGACCAGGCAAAGGCGATTATTCAAAAAAACCTGAAAAAAAATGCAAAGTATAAAATTGTTGAATTCAAAAAGTTTGATTTCATACGAACCGAAAACAAAAGCAAAAATGGCCTCTCTGTCTGGTTCGTGGTTCACTCCGTCACGAAACACCTGGTTCCCCGTAGCTCAGGTGCTCACCGTGAAGACTATCTCTACACCTATGACTGCTACTCATTTTTCAATCTGGGCTTTCACAAGTATGGCAGCAAAAAGTGGGAAGTGGACGATTCTGAATGCTGCTCATCACCGAAGAAAAAATGCTATTCAGGGTACTGCAGCAGAAACAGCAAGTGTAAACTCACTTCGAAGGTACCTGCAAGCGGGAAGATAAAGAAAAAGCCCGTTATCCCCGGCGGTGATCTCGTCGACTGCAGCAAATCCCGTTTTCAATCCAAGA
>CAZHNW010000034.1:0-35885 GCA_964534225.1 uncultured Leptospirales bacterium
AGTACCCCCGCCGCGGCGGCGATAGCATAGGTGCCTGATGCGACACTGCCCACGGGGGCCTCGTTGTAACAGGCAATGGCGCGGTAGGTATCAGACGTGCCCGGGGCGAGATATATCTTACCCGTGTAAGAGGTTTCACTTCCCGCCATGACACACCCCGGCTCAGAGCCGTCTTTTGTATAAAAAATCTCAGTATCTGCCGGGGCGGTGATTCCCAGGAACTGCTCATAGTCATAGGAACCCGCCGGCAGGGTAAAGGCAGCCTCACCGGTGGGAGCTTCTACTGCGGGTGTTTCTGCAGGTGTTTCCGTATCATTCAGTGCCCCGAAGATATCATTGCGGCACCCTGAAGGTATGAGCATAAAAAGAGTACAAAGCAATGCAGCAGGAAGTGCCGCGCGAAGAGTGATTTTCATTAAACTTCCCCCCTGAGGAATTCCTATACAATATAATGAAGAAAAGGATAAAAGGGGAAGTAAAAAAATTCATTTTTAATAAATCAAACCACTGTTTGCTGCATAATACAACCTTTTAGCCTCATGTTGCAGTAAATATTCATATAAAAGAGCCAAACTACTCCCGCCCCGGGGGCTGCCCCTTCATTCACTGCAACAGGGCCTCCTCGATATCCCCCTGTGAAATATCATCGATACAGAGATCCATGGACTCCTTGAAAACCTCAACCAGTGCCAGCCCCGCCTCGAGCATAAAAAAATCAGGTTTTTCCTCAAAGGCAAGACGGCGTATTGCGTCCTTCATCTCCTCGTCAACATATCCCTGCAGAGACGCCTTTTCAAGTATGGTTAAAATCTTTCCACGCATAATACCTCCTCTATCCCGACTGTCCCGGGCAGGCTCTGAGCCTGTCCCGCTGCTCAAAAGCCGCGGACTCTCCTTAACATAAGGGCCACCCCTGCTCCCGGAGGTGACGAACAAAGCGGCAGAAGTCACCTCTCCCGCGGGAGATAAAACTTCCCCCTTATATGCAAAGCGATGCCGCAGCATACGTTGTCACATGTAGAAACCTGTACCCTGAGTATACTGAAAAAAGTACAGAAAACCTCGACCGGGAGGGTTGAACTTCCCCCCCCATTTTGAAAATCATCTTTCCCGGCTGACGCATCAGCGGCTTAACCATGCTGCATCAATGCAAAACAACTAAGACGATTTCGTTTACATTCATTTCGTGTGACGAAAGAAAACAGGTTTTTTCGAAAATTTTTTAAACAGGGGAAAGACTACCAGCCTCCGTGGTGAATCTTTGACTCGTCAAAGCGTTCAGGCATCTCTTTTTCTTCAGCGGGGCACCCATAGGCGACAATGGCAAAGGGGTGTATATGGGGGGGAAGTTTAAAGAGTTCCTTCAAAAGCTCGATCCTGTTTTCCCGGGGATGGATACCGATCCAGCAGGCCCCCAGGCCGAGACCGTGTGCGGCGAGGAGGATGTTCTGCGTTGCCGCGGCACAGTCAACAGGCATGTATCCCGGGTCATGCACCCTCGCCATGTCACAGCAGACAGCAATGGCCCCTGCAGCGCCAAGAAGCATCTTCCCCCCTGGATGCACCTCAACGATACGCCGGTACTTTTCCTGGTCATGAAAAAGAATAAACTCCCATGGCTGTTTGTTCATTGCCGAAGGGGCGAACATGGCTGCTTCCAGCATCTTTCTCACGGTCTCGTCATCAGGGGGTGTTTCTGTATATTTGCGGATACTCCGCCGTGTCATAATTCCATCAATAATTTCCATCATGTTCTCCTCTTTACAGCAGGCAGGGCCGCGTGACCTCGCCTGCGATCTCCTCTCCAGAAAATTTCAAATACACATTTGCACGTCAACACCTATTGTCCCCCTGCCGCAGTAAAAGATGAAAAACCGGGACAATTGCCGGAGTAATCATTTTCTGCTGGATTTCGGAGACGATAATTTTTATTTTTGATGACAGAAAATTACATTTCCAATATTATATGTAATAATGAAGAAGCAGACAAAAAACAAACATATTCAGAAACTTATTTACATTACTGGTCTGATTATTCTCTTTTCTATTGTTTTCTGGGTATGCCTTGCCGCAGTCGACACTTTTGCTGCCAGAGGGGGTAACTTCTTTCAGCACCTTACCGCGCCATCTTTCCCCCGGCTGATTTCGCGCCTGTGTGCAACAGCCCTTTTTTTTCTGGTTTTAACATTTTTCCTTCTTAAACAGAGACGCATTGACACCAGCAACGCAAAAAATGAAACCTTTCGCCACTTTGTCGAAATCTCCAGGGACGTTGTCATCGCCATTGACACAAAGGGCCGCTTTACCTATCTCAATCCCCAATTCGAGGCCCTTACCGGCTTTAACAGCGAAGAATTACTGGGAAAAGGCGCCCTTGAAATGCTCAGCCCCCTCTCCGCCGATAAGGCGAGAAAATTCTTTTCCCGTGGCATTTCCGGCCGTGATACGCCCCTCTACGAGATAGAGTTCATCCATAAAGACGGCACAAAAATCCCCGTTGAAATCAACGTAGGCAGCATTAAGAACAGGGCCGGCGAGGTAACCGGCCGCCTGGCCATTGCCAGGGACATTTCAAAACGCCGCAAAATGGAGAAGGCCCTGCGGGAAAGCGAAGAAAAGTTCAGGGTACTGGCTGAATCTACACCCACGGCCATCATGATGTACCAGGATGACATCTGGGTCTATGCCAATTCCGCGGCAGAAGAGATGAGCGGGTACACCGAAGAAGAACTGAAAAAAATGCATTTCTGGGAAATCGTGGCGCCTGAATACAGAAAAATCGTACAAGACAGGGGGAAAAGACGACAGTCTGGCAAAAATACGGTAACCAGGTATGAATTTCAGATCCAGAACAAAAATGGCAAACACATCTGGGTCGAACTGGCAGGTTCAACAACCATGCTGAACGGCACTCCCTCGGGAATCATTACCGTTACTGATATCTCAGCGTATAAAGCCGCACTGGAGGCCTTGAAAAAAAGCGAAGAAAAATACCGCACCATACTGGAAAACATAGAAGACGCCTACTTTGAACTCGACCTGGCGGGCAACATCACCCTGTACAACGAAAAACTCCTGGAACTCTTCGGCTACACCTTTAATGAAGTTGAAAATATCAACTATAAAAACTTCACAAAGAAAGAATCACAAAAAAAACTCTTTGAGACGTTTAACACGGTTTACCGTACCGGTGTCCCTGTTAACATGATGGAAACCAGGGTAGTGTCCGGAAAAGGCCGTTCTCTCCCCCTTGAAGTCTCCATATCCCTGATACGTGATGAACAGGGAAAACCTGCCGGTTTCAGGGGCATAGCCCGTGATATTTCCGAGCGGAAACAGCTGCAGGAGGAACTGAGCCAGGCCCTTAAAATGGAGGCAGTGGGAACCCTTGCAGGGGGCATAGCCCATGACTTCAACAACCTGCTCATGGCCATCCAGGGCAACATCACCATGATAAAAAGAAAAATGCCCGAAAATGAAGAGATACTGAAAAGAACCGGCAACATCCAGCAGTGCATTGACAACGGTTCCGACCTGACACGCCAGCTCCTCGGTTTTGCCCGCAGGGGAAAATATTCTGTCACTCCCTTTGATATCAATGACACTATAAAAAAGACAGCGGAAATGATAGCCCAGACCCGCAAGGAAATTACCGTTGAGAAAAAACTCCACGACGGCCCCCTTACTGTTGAAGCAGACCAGAGCCAGATCGAACAGGTTCTCATGAACATGTATGTCAACGCGGTACAGTCGATGCCTGAAGGGGGTATGTTGAAACTTGAAACAGACGTTCTAAATCTCTCGGAAAAAGAAACCACCCCCTATAAAACAGCGGCGGGACAATTTATCTGTATATCCATCACCGACCAGGGAACAGGTATGAACCAGGAAACAGTCCAGCGCATATTCGAACCATTCTTTACCACCCGTGAGATGGCTACCAGTACAGGTCTCGGTCTTGCCTCAGCCTATGGCATTGTGCGCAACCATGATGGGTTTATTACTGTTGACAGTGAAATCAACAGGGGAACCACCTTTAAAATATTCATGCCCCTCAGCGGCAAATCAGTCATCAGCGATAAAAACAGCAAAACAAATTCTCTCCTCTGCGGAAAACAGACAATTCTTCTTATTGATGATGAAAAAATCGTCCTCAATACCGCAAAAGACATGCTCAATGCCCTGGGGTATACGGTTTTTGCGGTAGATAACGGCAGTGATGCCCTTGAACTTTTCAAAGAAAAGCATCAAACAATCGACCTTGTCATTCTCGACATGATCATGCCCGGTATGAACGGAAAAGAAGTCTTTAAAAAACTGAAAAAAATCGATAGCGATGTAAAAATTATTCTCTCCAGCGGCTACAGTCAAAATGAAGCAGCTGAGACAATAATGTCTCTTGGATGCGCCGGTTTTCTGGAAAAACCCTTTGATCTGGAAAAACTTTCACACATAATTCATGAAACATGTTTTGCCTGAAACCGATACCGCTAATGCCACCGGTGAAAACCGCCTCCCATTTGCGGCCTTTCCCGGTGTGCTCTAATATAATATTTGACGGATAAATTCCTTTACTTTATACTGACTGCTACCCTGCTGCAAATAAAACATTAAAAAATCAAGGCAGGCGGGGCCTCTCCAGAGAGGCCCTCAAAATAAAATCCGGAAAAACTATACCAGACTGAAATCATAAGGCAGTATGGACAAAGAGATACAAAAATTTTTTCGAAAGGTCGTTGCCAACTCACTCAACACTCGCCAGATCAACTTACTTGGCGAGAAGGTAAGTAATTCTTTCAACCTCTACAAGGTATTAAATCTTAAAGAAAACATGCCCATACCACGCCAGACAGCTGCAGATACCCTTCTGAGATTTTTTACCGAAGAAAAAGACGTGGTGGAACTCTTCACCCACATGCTCTATCATGAAGGAAAAAGATTTGTTGACCGTCCCCTCTATATATGGGGAAAAATGGAATTCATAAACCTGCTCATTAAAAACAAATGGATCTACGACAGGGAGCTGAAACGATTTCTCATTGACCCCTTCTACGAACATGAAAAAAATTTCCTTAACAAGATACGTGTCATAGACCTGCGTGATGATATCAATATCGAAAAAATAATCAGCGGCATCGCCGAAATCAGTAAAACCATGAGCGAAAAAGACCTGGAGTGGCGTGTTACTCTCAGGCTCTATGACCTTACCCCGAAAATCGGAGAACTCATCAGGCAGATAATATTGCTTCTGCTCAAAAAACAGAATATGCAGCAGTACCTCAATGAACTCTTTGTCTGCCTGAAAGAGCTGGCCATCAATGCAAGCAAGGCCAATTACAAGCTCCTCTTTGAAAAACATATTTCGTCGAAAGAAGGTATTACCGCGACAAATAACTATGTTGGCTTTCTTACTCTTTTTCGCGAAGAAATTGAAAACCACGGGAACGAGCGCCTCTTTGAACTTGCCCGTAAAGAAAACCGTTTCATCAACATTACCTTTCAGTCGACAAAAACAGCAATTGAAATCTGGGTCACCAACAACAAGTCCATATCGGCAATCGAAAAAAAACAGATTCTCAAAAAAATGGGGCAGACGGGTTTCGATACAGAATCTTTCGGAGAAGAAGAATACGAAGAAGGTGCAGGCCTGGGACTTACCATAATCATGTCTGTTCTCAACAAATATTCTGATGAAGATTTACCCCTCAAGGTCATCTTCTACCCCGATTTCATCAAGATCGGTTTTTCCCTCAGCAGAAAAAACCTCATGGACTATCTCATTGCCGAGGAAGAAGAAAGAAAAGCCGAAGAAGAAAAAACAAAAAAAGAAGAATCAGAAAACAATGATACCCCGGCGAAAAAATGACTCACTCGCTTTTTTCTTTTAACCCCCAGCCCCTTTAAAGGAGCCCCCAAAAAAATGACAGAATACAGGGTAGCCCCCCCGGAAGGGTATAAAAGGCGAAATCGCTTCGAAAAAATACCCATAGTGGAATTCACTGATTCACGTTCCGCCTCTAAGGCGGTAGCACGGGAAATCGCCTCACTGGTAATGGAACGTCAAAAAAATCGAAAAAGCTGTGTCATCGGTATGGCAACAGGCTCATCCCCGGTAACGGTTTACGAAGAACTCATACGTCTGCACCATGATGAAGGCCTATCCTTTGCAAACTGCGTCACATTCAACCTTGATGAGTACTGGCCCATGGAACCTGACTCCCTGCAAAGCTATATCAGGTTCATGCAGGAACATCTCTTCGATCATATTGACATTCCCCGAAATAATATTCATATCCCCGATGGGACCCTTGAACGCGAGGATATAACCGACTTTTGCCGTGACTATGAGAAAAAAATCAATGACGCGGGAGGTATCGACATCCAGATCCTCGGCATCGGCAGAACAGGCCATATCGGTTTCAATGAGCCGGGCTCCCCTGACGATTCACTGACACGCATGATTTTTCTCGACCAGATAACCCGCGCCGATGCGGCAGGGGACTTTTTTGGCGAGGAAAATGTCCCCCTCAGGGCCATCACCATGGGTATCGGCTCCATTATGAAAGCCCGGCGGGTACTTCTTCTCGCATGGGGCGAAGGCAAGGCCCCGGTCATTCGCCGTACCGTCGAGGGAAACATAAGCGGCTCTGTTCCCGCAACATCTCTCCAGAACCACCCCGATGCCGTTTTCATTCTTGACAACGCCGCCGCGGCAGACCTGACAGTCAACAGGACACCATGGCTTGCCGGGCCCTGTTCGTGGGATGACCGCAGGCTCATACGCCATGCCGTTGTATGGCTCTGCGGCCATTTAAAAAAACCGATACTGAAACTAACCGATGAAGACTACCGCGACAACGGCATGGGAGACCTTCTCGCTGACCGGGGTCCCGCCTACCGCATCAACATCGATGTCTTCGATGAACTGATGCACACCATAACAGGCTGGCCGGGAGGCAAACCCTTTTCTACTGATGAATCCCGTCCCGTACCCGCGGATCCCTATCCAAAACGGGTACTCATTTTCTCTCCTCATCCTGACGATGATGTTATCTCCATGGGTGGTACCATTCTGCGTCTGGTCGACCAGGGACACGAAGTCCATATCGCCTACCAGACCTCGGGAAGCATTGCTGTCTTTGACGATGACGTGATACGTTTCGCCGATTTCGTTACCGCCTACGAAAAAGAATTCGGTTTCAAAAGCGGCGAATCCATCCGTCTCTTTGACACAATGCGGTCATTTCTCATTAAAAAACAACCGGCACAGCTCGATTCGCCAGATGTCCTCACCACAAAGGCACTTATTCGCAAAACAGAGGCCCGCGCCGCATGCCGTTTCACCGGTGTTCCCGGCAACCAGGTACATTTCCTTGACCTTCCTTTTTATGAAACAGGAGCGGTCAAAAAGAAAAAACTGGGGGAAGAAGATATCAGGCTCGTCGCCGAAATACTCAGGCAGGTAAAGCCCCACCAGGTCTACGCCGCAGGCGACCTTTCCGATCCCCACGGGACCCACCGCGTCTGCCTGCAGGCTCTTATTCGCGCACTGGGGGAAGTAAAAAACGAAGAATGGATGACAGAATCAACCGTCTGGCTCTACCGGGGGGCCTGGCAGGAATGGCGACCCGACGAAGCAGACATGGCTGTTCCCCTGAGCCCTGACGAACTGGTTCGCAAACGCAGGGCCATCTTTAAACACCAGTCACAGAAAGACCGCCCCCTCTTCCCCGGCCCTGACAGCAGGGAATTCTGGCAGCGCGCTGAAGCACGCAACCGTGGAACAGCAGCCCTCTACAACAGCCTGGGCCTTCCCGAATACGAGGCAATGGAACTCTTCAAAAAATATGATCCAAAAAATTTCCCCGGATAATATATCTCTCCCTGAAGGCGAGGTTGGCCCTCTGAAGGCGAGGTTCGCCCTCTGAAGGCGAGGTTCGCCCTCTGAAGGCGAGGTTCGCCAACCTCGCCTTCAGAGGGCAATGTATTGACATCCTGCAGATAATTCATTATTATTGATGCATCAAACTTCCCCGAAATAACCGAGGCATCTTAATGAAGAAATTATTTTTTTTACTACCGATATTAATGTTGCTTGCAATCGGCTGCGGAGATAACAGTTCCCTTGAGCCAAAAGACCCTGGAACAGTTCTACGCACCACCCTACCCGATGTTATTGGGGGCAATACCCTGGGAGGGCTTCTTGAAATTATTGATTCTTCAGATTATGTAAAATACAGTGGGTATGAAAACGCAGAAACAGTTATAACTTCCCCCACTGCCGCCCATATCCGTGTTGACGGTTACGTGGAAGTAAAAGGAGAAAAAAGCACATCTAATACGGTATACCTGGGTATCATTAAGGGAAGTACTATTAACTGGCTCGAAGAGCTCCCCGCTGGTAAATTCAGCCGCTACCTCTACTTTCGTGAAGCCGCCAGTGATTATATTATTGCTCTCCTGGTACAGAACCGGGCAAGTTACTCCTACCTCTGCCGGATTGATGTAACCAACGATCCCTCCGCTGATATACAGTTTCTTGTCCCCACAACATATGTCCAGGCATTTAATCCCAACATCAGGGTTCTGGCAAAAGATATCATTGACACCGTTACCACCCCCACTGACGAAAGCATCGCCCTGGCCTTTCATGACTACATCGCAAAGGACCTCTACTATGATTTCGATTCACTGACAGATCGCAAACCCCAGGACGCCCTCTCGGTTCTGGCAAACGGCATGGCTGTATGCCAGGGGTATGCCAACCTCTATACCGCCCTGCTGCGCGCCTCGGGGATCAAAGCACAGGTCTACACCGGGAGCAACCATGCCTGGAACATGGTCTGGTGGGAAAATGACTGGCACGATGTCGACGTCACCTGGGACGACCCGGTACAGGATGACGGCGGAGACTGCGATATAAATACAGGACAATACTGCACCAGTGACTTCCCCGCCGGGGACAACCTGAGATACGATTACTTTGACACGGATTTTACCGGCGATGCGGACCATGACGGCACGGTAAATCTCCTGTACAGGAGATAAGACTTATTCTGAATTTAAGAAGGATAATAAAATACGGGAGTACCCTTTGAGGCCCCCTCTCAGGTCCCGTGTGGAAAAACTACTTGATAATTTCACCCTGCCGGCGAAAACATGAGATATAAACCATTTCACCAGGCTATTATAAACGACACTTTAAAGAGAGAAATAAATGTTTGAACTGATACTGGTAGTCTGCGCGCTTCTTGCCATCTCCTTTACCTGTTCCATTCTCGAATCGGTGATCCTGTCAATTACCCGTCCCTACATACAGGTCATGGTGGACAGAAAACAGCGCACGGGTTTTATGCTGCAGAAGATGAAAGACCACATCGATGAACCCATTGCGGCAATCCTGACCCTTAACACCATTTCTCATACCGCGGGAGCTGCCATCTCCGGCGCCATTGCCCTGCAGATCTTCGGCTCCGAGTGGATGGCCCTCTTTTCCGGGGTACTGACCCTTGTCATTCTGATCTTTTCAGAAATAATTCCCAAAACCATCGGCGCCACCTACTGGAAACAGCTCAGCCCCCTTTCCGCCATTATCCTGAAAATAATGATACTCCTGCTCAAACCCCTCATCATTCCCGTCAACTTTATCTCCCGGATAATCGCACACAGTGGTACTGCGAACGAAGTGAGCCGTGCCGAGATTACAAACTTTGTGCGCCTGGGACATTTCCAGGGAAGCATTGAACAAAACGAATACCGCATTGTTGAAAATCTCTTTTCGCTGAAAACCATTACCGTAAAAGAAATCATGACGCCCCGTTCCGTGGTCTTTACACTTCCCGCTGAAGAAAAAACGGGTAAAATAAAAAAAGAAAATCTAAAAGTTCACTTTTCACGCGTCCCCCTCTTCAATGAAGAAGATGAAAACATTACCGGCATCGTTATGTACCGTGACATAATAGAAGAAATTGAAAAAGATGCCTTCGATACTTCCCTTGCAGACATGGCTGTTCCCCCTTCGATGGTTCACGAAAATACGCCGGTCTACAATATATTAAACTACATGGTTGCACAGCACGTCCACTTCTGCGTTGTGCGCAATGACAAATCACCCTTCTGCGGCATCATAACACTCGAAGATGCCCTGGAAACCCTTCTCGGGAGGGAAATCGTCGATGAATTCGATCCCGCTGTAGACATGAGAGAACTCGCAGAAGACGGGGATTCAACCGGCTGACACAAGGCTGACCCTGTCATCTTTATATTTATACATGCTTTTGACGTATTTCTCTCGCACCACAATCTGGTTATTCGGAAATTTTATTACAACACCGGGGAGAATATCTCCGTTAATACGAATTGCTGCCTTTTTCACTTTACCGATTTTCGTCATCGTTTCTTCCTGCTTCTCAAGAAGGTACTGTATTTTATCCTCAACCTCCTCTTTCATCTTCATAAGAACCGTGATCTGTTTTTTAATCGCAGAGGAGACCTCTTTCTGTATCATGACAATCCTGCTGAGGGTTTTCAGGGCCCTGTTGATTTTCCCCAGGTCTTTCAGGTTCCCCGTCTGTTCCGTATCGAGAAGGGAAAGCTGCTGCCTCAACTCCATGGAAAACCCCGCGGAGATAATTGTCCGTGTCCCTTCCACATTGCCCGCGGTATTGGCCTCGACAAGATGCGAGGCAATAACCTTGCCGCCAACAATGAGACCTCTGCGCGCCACAACAGAAATCATGTTGTCCGCCTGTGCATTACAGTTTATCAGGTAATCCTCGACAACGATGTCCCTGCCTGCCTGGATCTCGATATTCTTAGCGTACCTCATCTTCACATCCCTTCCGGCCCTGACAAGTCCCTTTTCCCTGCCAGCACATCCGTAGGCAGAGACATCTCCGCCGGCAATAACCTCCGCGTCCTCAATGATTCCCTGTACCTCAACTGCCCCCGTACACTGCACGCGAAAACCCGGTAGAACATCTCCCCGTATTATGACTGAACCGGTAAAATCAATATTCCCTACTGAATAATCAATATTGCCGGGAAAACTCAGCAGGGGCTCAACATCCACCTGGGTTTCGCTGATTATCCTTACGGCACCATGTTCCGAGGCAATCAGGAGAGAAGGATTATTCTTATCGATCACGGCATTTTCCCCCCGGGGCAATACGGCGGGCCTGGGCTCTCCAGCGGGAATTACCTTTCCGGTCACGGTCAAGCCGTCTTCTCCCGGGACAGGGGGCAGGAGCCGCGCAATGGCTTCGCCCTTTGCCACGGCCCTGACGGTTCTCAGTTCACGATGGTCAACAGGCTCGTTATCCTGATCCCGGCTTTTTTCTTCTTTACCAAAAAGATATTCGACCCGGCCGTCAATAGCGGGACGGGGCTTTTTACCCCTGGCAATGACAACGCTCTGGTTCAGGTTCCTTTCGGCGAGCATCTTTTGAATCGCAGCCCTGTCACAGGACGCATCGATTCCCCTTTCCCTGAGATAATCAACAATGTAACCCTCGTCAGGAAGAGGTGCTTCCCGGGGAAGTGCCAGGGTAAGGCTTGCCTCGGTCTCATCAGCAGAAAATTCAAGGATAAAGTGCTCTCTGCTCTCTTCAGTCATTTTTAACCGCACCCCTTGTCAGCAACAAGACCGATGATATCACGTCCGGTAACAATGCCCTTTATTTCAACATCTTCAACAATGACAACATGGTTGATCTTCTTCTCCTTCATGATTTTGCAAATTTCATTGACCGGGGCAGATACGCCTGTGGTAAAAACATCTCCAACCATTATATCACCGACCGTCATGCTTCGCACATTTTCAACGTCGAAAACCCCTCTTTCTCCCATGACATCCTTTTGAAGCAATTTTTTGAAAACGGTTTCACTGCCCTCCCTGTAGATGCTGTAGAGTTCCCTCTGCAATTCAAAGGCAAGAAGATCAGTGCGCGTGACAATGCCCTTGAGCCTGTTCTCATCATCGACAACAGGCATTCCGCTAATGCCCTTTTCAAGTACCATGTCAATGAAAACTGAAACAACTTCACTCTCCCTTACCGTGTACACAGGATATGTCATTATATCTCTCGCCACCATATTACTTATCTCCCCTTGCCCGCACCCAGACCTGCATCCACCCGTAACCGTTGTTTCCCCAGCCATGGTAGGGGGTAAAGACAAGATCACCGCCGCTGCGGTCAGCGCCGATGATACTTCCGGGGCCTTCCTTTTCTTTTTTAAAAGCGATGCGTGCAGGAAGTAGACACGCCCCGTCATGGCCGATGCCGCGGTTGAAAGACTCCTCCAGGCAGTAGACCAGGGGCCCCCGCGCCAGGGCGACCCTTCCCCGTGCCGACGCAACCAGTATACGTGCCTGGAAAACCCGCAGGGGCATGGCCATCTCAAGTGTAATAACATTCTTTTTCCCCGCCGGCACGGTAAGTTTCTCATAACGTGACCTGTTAAAAAAATCTGTCCCAAAAATGGGACATTCCCATCCCCCCGGGAAATGGAAATCGAGTCCATTCATTGTCATGGTGGCCCCTTCACACCAGGCGGGAATACGGAGGTACACGGCCAGGTCATGATCGGCGGCGGCGCGCGCGGTAATCTTTACCTTTCCCGCACGGGGAAGTTCAGACTCCATGGAAAATGAATGCCCCCCCGGGCCGGTTATGGTTCTGCACCCGCAGTAGAGTCCCAGGTAGAGACTGTTCTCTTCCCAGTGGGCGATATAGCGCCCCAGGGAGGCCTGGAGGCGTGAAACATTGGAGGGACAGCAGGCAGTATCGAACCAGGGACGCCGGTCAATGCCCCCCTTCGAGTCAAGGGGATTGCGGTAGAACCATGCGTCTCCTGTTGAAGATACTCCTACAGAAGCGGCATTGTAAAGCTGCCATTCAATCATGTCCGCGTAGCGGGGATCACGGGTGGCGCGAAAAAGTTCATGGTTCCAGAAAATCGAGCCTATGGCAGCACAGGTCTCGCAATAGGCGTACCGGCTCGACAGCTCATACTTTCGGCCAAAACCCTCGATAAGGGGAAGAGAGCCGATACCACCGGTAACATACATCCATCCGTTTACAAGGGACTCCCAGAGCCGCTCCTGGGCTTCGATGTCCGCCGCGTCTTCCCTCTCCGCGGCGGACATCGCGCGGGCAGTCTGCATGTATACCCAGCGCACGGCGTGTCCCGCCGGCTTTTTCTGGCGCGCAACGGGACGGTGCTGCTGGTGATAACGGCCTGAAAGAAAGGCAAGGGCAAGACGCAGGTTTATAAGAAAGGGCTCATCGCTGCCCGTGGTTTCCGTATAATCAAAGCCGCCGGTTTTTTCTTCTCCACGCAGGCGGGCAACTTCTTTCATTCGCTTTTGATGGTTCCTGAACTCACTGATGAGCCTGAGGCCAAAAAGCCTTTTTCTTCCCCGCATATTTAAAAAATTATCAGCCGTTATGCGATAGTCCTTGTTACCCGTGAGCCGGTAGAGGCGTAAAAGGGCCAGCTCGATCTCCTGGTGTCCCGGGGTTCTGGCAGGCCGCGGATGAAAAAAATCATCACAGATAAGGCGGGCTGTTTTCTCTACAGCTACAAGGAGAATCGTCTTTCCTGTGGCGAGGAAATGTTCTATCCCCGCCTCGATAAAATGACCCATACAGTAAAGCTCATGTTCGATCTGAAGATTAACCCAGCGCATCCCGGGAAAATGTATCTGGTTAAAGGTATAGAGGTACCCGTCATCCTCCTGGGCGGCGGTAACGATACGGATATATTCATCGAGAAGCTTCTGAAGGGCAGAGTCTTTCTTTTCCGACCTCACGCGTGAGGCGGCATCAGCCCACTTATGCAGGTCTGAATCAACATAAAAAAAACCCTGCCGTGCCCCCTCTTTCATGCCCGCGGCGATACGAAAATTATCGATGGTGCCGACCTCTTCGTATTTTTCCCACTGGTAGATGAGGCCGTGCCGGCGGTTCACCTCGAGGCGGGGAGACCAGAAGGGGTCCCGGACTATCCTTTCTTTCAGGGGAACTTCAGTGAAAAGGGGTTTCATTTCAATCTTTCCCTCCCTCTTTCAGGATTAACAGTATAACGGTTCAACTTTAAGGACGCAACAGGTTTTTTTGATTTCCCGTACAGGGTCTGCTTAAAAACAGGTACACGGTTAAAACACTAAACGTAATACCTTTTTCCTTTACGGGTTACCAGGCCCTCGGCCAGTAAGCGGGCAAGAATATCCTTCACGCGGCCCTCATCTTCAAGACGCTTTTCAATGGCAGCACCGGTAAGGCCCGGTTCTTCGAGAAGCAGCTTGAGAATCCTTCCCCGCACCTGGCGGTCCGATCCCTCAAAAGGAGCCTGTTTCTTATAATGGCGGCTGCGGCGGGAAGGGTTCGGGCGCACCTTTTTCAGCATGACTCCGTAGTCCATGAGGGCGCTGTACCAGTGATGGGGAGATGTCTTATCAAGGGTCTCCTCTACCAGGGGCAGAATGTCGCGGTCATCGACTTCTCTCTCTTCGGAGAAAAAAAAGTGAATATATACGGCACGGATATTGGTTTCGATAAAAACGACGGGCATGTCAAAGGCAAAGGCACAGAATGAAGAGGCCGTAGCCTTTCCGATCCCCGGCAGGGTGACCAGTTCTTCCAGCGTGCGGGGAATCTTTCCGTTAAAATCATCCATGACACGACGCGCCAGGCGGTGAAGCATCATGCCCCGGCGGTTGTATCCCATGCCCTGCCAGAGGCGCATAACATCAGAGAGTTCAGCCGCTGCAAGGGCCTCCACGGTGGGAAAGGCGGCAATGAAATCAGGAAACTTCTCCGCCACCCGGGAGGTTTGAGTCTGCTGCAGCATCACCTCTGAGACGAGAATGTGATAGGGATCTTCTGTTTCACGCCAGGGAAAGGGGCGGCGATACTTTTTATAATAGCGGTAGATGGTTTCCCGAAAGGCCTGCACCGCCTCTGACGACAGGGGATTAAACTTCCCCCACCCTGCCGATGCCTCCCTGACACGGGTGGTTGCCTCATCAATATCGTATTCGTTCATACCCTTCGTGGAATGTTTTTTCTCTGTTTTCATAGAAATGATGATGGATCAGGGAAGACTGCGACGCCGGTTATGAGAAAATCCACTTTTTCGTTCCTTCTTGATAACACCCCGCTTTTTCTCCTTCTCCAGGGCAAGGAGGCGCCGGATTCTTTCCTCGGTATCAGGATGACTCTGCATTTCAGGTGCCGCCTTCTGCTTGCCCGGCATCACGAAAAAAAAATCCATGAGTCCACTGGTGCGAAACTCAATCTTCTGCAGGGCTGAAGCAAGGCCGAAAGAATCCCCGGCAATCTCCGCTGCCCCGGCATCGGCCTTGAACTCGCGGCTGCGGCTCAGGGCCTGTTTCAACCTGAAGCTGAAATAGGGCGCTGAAATCAAAAGGCCCACTCCCAGTGCCGTGGCTATGTTAATTACCGCTCCCCCGATAAGAATAAAGGGAAGTGAAAAGAGAAGAAGCCACTGGCCGAAAAGTGAAAAGAGACGGGTGAACCAGGTAAGGTTTTCCGCAAGATTCATAATCCAGAGATCATTGTGGCGCACATGACTCATCTCGTGGGCCATCACTCCCCTGATTTCACGGGGAGTGAGAGACCGGAGAAGGCCGTCGGTAATACCGATAGCGGCTTCATTACGGTTGCCCACGGTAAAGGCGTTCAATGAAGTAATGGGAAGATAAAAAAGCCGCGGCACATGATCGATACCGGCATTGCCCGCGACCTCTGCCGTTATACGATACAATTCAGGGGCCTCCTGTAATGAAAGAGGCCTTCCCCGGTAACGCCGAAACACCAGCTGGGGAGATACCCTCGGGGTTACCACTGAAAAAAGAAGAATAAAAAATGCCGCCATAAAGAGTCCCATGAAACCGCCCATAAGAAGGCCGATCATGGCAAAAAGAAACATCATGAGCAGTACATACAGAAATGACGCTATATTGTCTCTCACTTTATGTGTGATTACTTTTTTCATGTCGCTTCCTTTCTTTTCTGCTACCAGTTAAGAAAAAAAGACAACCGCCATGTTACTGTTTTTTCATTCAGCCATCAGCACAAAAAAAGGGGGGGGGGCAGGGATAAAAATTTTGTCATTTTTCTGTAAGCATAAAGATTAGCAGCACATCCCCTTTCTGCGTAAATCATCAGTGGAGTCGCGCCTTGAATATCACAGGGTTCTGAAAAAGAGCTGAACGGAGAATACCTCATGGCAATCCTTCACTCTCATTGAAAATGGCAGTTTTCTCTTCAGACTGCACTGTCAGGGCTTCTGCCTTTCTCATCACTTCCTCGAGACGGTTTCCCAGGAGTTCAATCTTTATCGGTTTGCCCACGTAATCGTTCATCCCCACCTCGAAACACTGTCTTTTTATTTCATCCTGTACATGGGCTGTCATTGCAATAATGGGAATGTCTTTCTTATCTTCTCCTGCTTCTCCTTTTCGAATTGCCTCAGTTGCTTCGAGGCCGTTCATGTGGGGCATTTCTATGTCCATCAAAATCAAATCAAAATCATTTTTACTCATTTCCTCGAGAACATAGAGCCCATTCTTTGCCACCGTCACCTCATGGCCAAGTTTTAAAAGCACCGTTGCATTGAGTTTCTGGTTTATTTCATTATCTTCCGCCATAAGAATACGATAGGATTCGCCTTTCCTGATCTCCCGAACCTCTTCACCGGGGACCTCCACCCTGCCATTGTGGGGAACTTCCACGGGAATGGAAAAAAAGAAGGTGCTCCCGTTACCGGGATGAGACTCCACACCAATGACACCCCCCATTTTTGTGACAAGCTGCCGGCAAATGGCAAGACCGAGGCCGGTCCCTCCATACTTTCGCGAAATACTGTCATCGGATTGTGTAAAGCTGTCAAAAATTGAATCGATACGGTCCGGAGGAATACCGATACCCGTATCATCAATAGAAAAATTTAACGAAAGAAGATCCTTTTCTTTCAGGTCCTGCTCCGCGTCAAGACCGACACGAACGATGACTCCCCCGCGGGAGGTGAACTTCAGGGCATTACTGATGAGGTTGATAAGAATCTGCCGCAGGCGCGTGGGATCACTTTTAATAGCATCGGGAAGATTTTCTTCCGCAACCAGTTCGAGGTAAAGAGACTTCTCTCCCGCCCGAATACTCATGGTGCGAATAATATCATTCAGAAAACGGTTAAAATCAAAACTTATCTTTTCTAATAGCAGTTTCCCCTCTTCGATCTTGGAAAAATCGAGTATATCATTAATAATACCCATAAGATGATCCGCGGATTCACGTACTGTAATGAGATAGTCAAGCCTCTCAGAGTCATCATCTGTCATGAAAGCAAGGTTGACCATGCCGATAACAGCATTGAGGGGGGTGCGAATCTCATGGCTCATGCGGGCAAGAAACTGTTCCTTGACCCTGCTGGCCAGTTTCACCTGTTCCATGGCGCGGCGGAGTTCTTCCTCTGAGTGTTTTCGCTCAGCCACCTCCTCTTCGAGTTCACGGTTTGCCTTCTCAAGTTCCTGTGTCCTCTCCGCCACAAGGACCTTCAGGTAGGCGGCATATTCACGGTTCTCCCGCATGAGCCGGGCACGGGAAAATGCCCTTTCCAGGGTCTGGGTGATCAGTTCCATTTCCACGACAGGTTTATTGAGATAGTCCCAGGCACCGGTACGTTGAGCGGCAATGACATCCTGAACACGGCCGGCGCCGGACATGATAATAACAGGGGTTTCTGGAAACTCTTCGGTAAATATTTTCAGAACTTCGAAACCATCCATCTCAGGCATACGCAGATCAAGGAGAACCGCATCAGGAAAATAGTCTCTGAAAAGGGAGAGGCCTTCTTTACCATTGATTGCTGTAATAACACGATAACCGGCCTCTTCAAGATAATCCGCTGTTGTTTGAAGAATCAACTCCTCATCATCGATGCAGAGTATAAGCGGTTTTTTTGTCCCCTTAGGTTTCATGACTTCCCCTGACGTGCCAGGCACCATTCAAAATTAATCTATACTGCAACCGTTCCGCTTCAAAACAGCTGCAAACAAAAAAGCTTTTACACCATTAACCTTAAAGCTATAATAGCAGAGAAAAGAAGCAGTGTCAAATGATAACTTTTTAGCGTAAAAACCGGCACTGACACCTCTATAAAAGGATAAAAATGAATAACTACCGGTACTGTCCCCTCTGTGGTTTTCCCCTTGAAAAGAAACTGATCGATAACAGGGACCGTCTTACCTGTTCCTCACCGAAATGCCCCTATGTTTTCTGGAACAATCCCCTTCCCGTTGTGGCAGCCCTTATCGAACATGAAGGGAAAGTCCTTCTCGCCCGCAACAGGGCGTGGCCCCTAAAAGTCTTCGGCCTTATTTCCGGATTTCTCGAGGCGGGAGAGGCTCCTGACGAAGCCATCCTGCGTGAAATCAGTGAAGAGACAGGGCTCAGAGCCTCTATTGTTTCACTTATCGGCCTGTATCCCCACGAACAGGCAAATCAGGTTCTCATAGTCTACCATGCCGTGGCAGAAGGGGATATAGACCTGAATCCCGAAGAAATCGCAGAGGTAAAACACGTCCCCCGGGAAAAGCTGCGTCCCTGGCCATTCGGGACAGGCCTGGCGGTCAAAGACTGGCTGAAAAACAAATAAACAGAAAGATGTCCCTTCTGTTACTCATTCCCCCCTGATTATCATTCGTTCCTCACAGGGTTACTCTCAGGTGAAAAAACTTGACATAATTATTTTTACAGGCAATGTATCAATTATCAGAATGCTGAAACGTTCTTTTCAGTGTGGAGACTCTCCTGAGTCAGAAAAGTACGGGCATCTGAATTTCCACACAATCCGATACTGTATTTTCTCTTATTCTAATCAGTGTTGCATGAATATTTATTCATAGCCTGTAACATCTTCGCTCCCTGCCTGGGAGCTTTTTTTTTCTTTACATTCCTGTATATATGCTGCTGATTGTCTAAAAACAGGGTAATAAAACCATGCAAGCACAAAAAAGCGGCCTGATCAGGACAACTTCTCTCCTTATTCTCCTTCTTTGTTCCCTGAACCTTGCGGGAAAAGAGAAAAATACGCAGAAGGTCCCTGCCAGCATACCGCTCACTGAAAACTGGCAGTACTGCTACGGTGAAAATGAAAAGAATATCCCTCCCGCAAAAGATGTTACATGGTCTTCCATAAAAACCCCGATGAATCCTCCCGGCAGAGAGGACCGTACCCTTCTGCGTCTCCGTTACCCTCTTCCCCGGAACCACTCATGGAATGACGCCGCTATCTTTTTCCCTCCTTTTATAATAAAACGTTACGAGGCATTTCTTGGAGAAAAAAAAATTTTCAGCAGCCGGGGAGACACCTTCACCAGTGCGGGAAAAATTGACATCCGGGCCTTCCCCTGGCAGATCGTTCCCCTCGGCACAGAATGGCAGGGTAAATACCTGGAACTGCGTATTTTTTCAGACTTTCAGAATATAGGGCTCTACGAAAAAATTTACATCGGATCAAAGGCAGGGCACCTGAGACGTATAGTCGAGGCAGATATACTGAGAATCATCCTTGCGGCTCTTTTTTTTCTTCTCTCCATCATCTCTCTAATGACTTTTATCATGCGCAGAGACCAGAACATCCTCGCGGGATTCAGCCTCTTTACCATCTCCATCGCCATTTATATTGCCGTACATACGGACATGATATTTCTCCTTTTCGAAAATCCCCGTCCCCTTGCCTGGCTCTGGCTTTTTTCGGTCTATTTTCTTCCCGTGGGATTTCTTCTTTTTTTAAAATCCATCAGCAAAAAACCTTTTGCCGCCCTGCGCGTTCTTGCCATTGTCTTCAGCTGCCTCGGCGCCACTGCCCTGCTCCTCAGTTTCATCAGCCCTGATCATACACTGAGCCTGCGCATCCCCCTCTACCTGGGATATCTTGTCTTCATGCCCTACATCGCATTTGTCCTTGTCAGGGAAGCTGCGACAGGCAACCGTGACGCGCGTATTCTCGCAGGGGGTATCATCGCCCTGCTGGTGACATTTGTCCCCGCCCTCTTTCAGGCCCTTTTCGGTTTCATGTCGGAAGTAGAAGCGCCCATCTACGCCGGAGCAGCTCTCCTGGCGGCAGCCATGATAGTAGTCATGATCAAACGCCTTACCTCTACCTACCGCGAGCTGGAAGTTTACTCAAAGCGTCTCCGCGAAGCTGACCGCCAGAAAGACGAGTTTCTCGCCCAGACCTCTCATGAACTCCGCACACCCCTGAACGGAATCATGGGAATCGCCGAAACACTTCTTGCCGAGATGGGCGAGAACATCAACAAGACATCACACCGGTACCTCTCACTCATCATTGCCAGCAGCCGCCGCCTGTCAAACCTGGTCAACGATATACTTG
The DNA here is from genome assembly GCA_964534225.1 of uncultured Leptospirales bacterium. GTDB lineage: Bacteria > Spirochaetota > UBA4802 > UBA4802 > UBA5550 > CAZHNW01. The sequence continues at coordinate 20,425 of CAZHNW010000034.1, forward strand.
ATTATTCCAAGCTGAAAAACAGTGAAATACGCCTCTCCAGGGCCCCCCTTGACATGAAGGCCCTGACCGATGTTGTTATTGAATTTATGAATCCCATGGTACAGAACCGTGACATCACCATTATAAACAGGATACCGGAAAACCTGTCCCCCGCCTATGCTGACGAAGAACGATGCCACCAGATCCTTTACAACCTGATCGGCAACGCCATCAAGTTCACCAATGCGGGGGAAGTCACTATCTCCGCGAAAGAAGAAAAAAGTGACGACGGCAGTGAAAGAAACCTCATCGAATTTTCAATTACCGATACGGGTACCGGCATCGATAAACAGTTCCAGGAAAAAATATTTGCACCCTGGCAGCAGGGTGACGAAAATAATATAAGCGAATACGGCGGCACCGGAATCGGTCTCTTTATTGTCCGCCAGCTCGTTGAACTTCACGGCGGGACCATAACCGTATCGAGTACCCCCGGCAGGGGATCTTCATTTATCTTCTCCCTTCCCCGAAGTCACGAAACAGAAAAGAAAGCACGCCCCCGCACCAATTCATTTGTCCGGGAAATGAACACTCCCTCGGAAACGGAATCTGACGTGGTTCCCCGTCTCCCTGATTCAGGCGCTCACATACTCGTCGTTGACGATGACCCGATAAACCTTGAAGTACTGAGAAGTATTTTCAGAAAATCCGGTTTTTCCGTCACCACCGCTACAAACGGCAACGACGCCCTTGACGTTATCATTGAAAGAGAACAAGAGCATGATCCCCCCTTCGACCTGATCCTCCTTGACGTCATGATGCCCCGCATGTCCGGTTACGAGCTCACATCACTGGTACGACACCGCTATTCCATGCATGACCTGCCCATTATCGTGGTAACGGCACGTAACACCATCCCTGACCTGGTGGCCGCCTTTAATGCCGGCGCCAATGATTACATTACAAAACCGATAAACCGCAAAGAACTGCTGGCACGGGCCGGGAACCTGGTGACCCTTCACCGCATGGTAAGGGAACACCGCGAGTCACGCTACAAACTGCTGCAGGAAAGGATGAGCCCCCATTTTCTCTTTAATGCCCTCAACACCATTCACGCCCTTCTCATGAAAGACCCCGAGGCAGCTGACGAGGCTGTCCTGAAACTGGCGCATAACTACCGGTATATACTCAATTACAGTTTCAAAAAAAAGGTAAGCTTTAACGAAGAATGGGATTTCGTCATCAACTACCTCAGTCTCGAGGAACTTTTTTTCCGTGACCACCTTACAGTCACCACGGAAAAAGTGGGGGATTTTCACGACATTGAAATTCCTCCCCTGATCATTCAACCCGTTGTTGAAAACGCCCTCAAGCACGGTGTCTACAACGTTGATGACCATGGAGTCATTTATCTGAGGGCAGAACGTACAGAAAAGGAAATAATCATCACCGTACAGGATAACGGAAACGGACTGGGAGACTCTCCCGGAAAAAAAAGGTCCCTGTCCAATATCCTGGAGAGGCTGCAGTACTTCTATGAAAACGCGGCACTGGAAATTTTAGAAAACCCCCACCGGGGAGTCACCGTAGCCATCACCTTTTCTCCTGAAGAAAAAAAAGTTACAGGCGAAACAGAGAATAGAAAGGAAGAAATATTTCAGGCATAATGACACAGGAAAAATACAGGGTACTGATAGTCGAAGACATGATCGATGCGCGGGAGCTGATGAGTTCCTACACAAAGAAAAGGGATGAACTCCATGTTGTGGCCGAGGCACGCAATGGCGAAGAGGCACTGGGCATGCTGCAGCAGGAAAAGATAGATCTCGCTCTTCTCGATATTCACCTTCCTCTCATGTCGGGAATCGAGGTACTTGAACGACTGCCTGATCCTCCCTTCATCATTTTTACAACCGCCTATGACAACTATGCCATCAAGGCCTTCGAACTGGGGGCAATCGATTACCTTTTAAAACCGATAGAGAGAAGGCGTTTCAACGCCGCCATTGACCGCTTCCTTCGGCTCGCGGGAGACAGCGCCCCGGCATGGACACTGACACGCGAGGTTGCCCTCTCCTTCAGGGAAAACCGGCGTGTCTGTCTTGTTCCCTTTGAGGATATTATCTACTGTTCCGCTCACGGAAAGCACTGCATTATTCATACCGAGGAACAGGATTTCGACGCATCCATGATGTTAAAGGAAGTCGAAGAAAAACTTCCCCCCCTGAACTTTCAGAGAATCCACAAAGGTTTTGTAATTAACACCCGCCACATCGCGAGCCTCACCCATGACCAGGGAGGACAGTACATCGCCTGTATCAGGGACAGCGACGACACCACCCTCCCTGTAGGGCGTGGATACGTTCAGGCCCTGAAAGAAAAGCTGGGGCTCTGAGCCCCTCAACTTCCAGTAAAAAATTCCTGAAAAAATAGAGATTTTTCTCTCTGCAGTGCCGATCAAAACGATATGGGAGACTGGTGTAATCATGGCAGCCCATACTCACTCTTTTATAAACATTGACATTGCTATTGTATCATGATAAAATATAATTCGGTAAAAAACGATGTACAGGTTCTGTATAACAGGCATCATTCTTTTTATAACGGCATCCCTTAATGCGGGGGAAATACTGCTGAAATGTCCTTTCAGGGGAGAACTTTCAATACAGAAAAAAATATCCCTCTACAGGGAAAGTTCAGGCACCTCTTCTCTGGATGACATTCTCTCACAACCGGAACTGTTTAAAGAAAACAGTAAAGGTACCAGTAATTTTGGCTACAGCAGGGACACCCTCTGGATTCACATCTCCCTGAGACGTACAGGGCAACAACAATCCCCCCTGTTGTTGAAGCTTGACTACCCCAACATCGACCGGATCGATTTTTACTGCCGCACAAAATCAGGTACTATCAGCCACATAGAGACAGGCGACCTTCTTCCCTTCTCGACCCGGCCTGTAGAAAGCCATAACTTTATCTTCCCCCTGGTCATACCCGGCGAAAAGGCTGATATCTACCTGCGCCTGAAAAGCCACGGTTCCCTTATTTTCCCCCTGAGCATTATTTCTGTCCATTCATTCTACCGCGAACAGCGCCAGGACCGTTTCACCTATGGCCTCCTGTTTGGGATACTGGCCATCATGATTTTCTATAATTTTTTCATCTTTCTCTCCGTGCGGGAAAGGGTCTACCTCTTTTATGTCCTTCATATTGCCTTCTTTTTCCTCTACCTTCTCCAGCTGAAAGGATTCGGCACCGAACTCTTCTGGCCGAAGGCCCCCTTTCTCAACAATATTGTAGACATCCTGGCCACCTTCGGCATTCTTGCCAGCGGCGGCCTTTTTTTCATGGAATATATTGAAACACGCCGAATTTCCAGGGCTATCCACAACCTGATTCTTTCCTTTACTGTATTTTCGGGAGCCGCCCTTTTTCTTTCTCTCTTTTCCCTGCGTGACCTGCTTCTTCACCCGAGTGCAATACTGCCCATAATCATGATGCCGCTTCTGTTTATCGTTACTGTTATTGCGTCTCTGCGACGCGTCCGTCAGGCGTATTTCTACCTCGTGGCATGGGCAGTCCTTATCGCGGCAGGTGCAGCCCTCCCCCTGCTGCACCTCGGCCTGATACCAGACAACTGTTTCAGCCGCTACGGCCTTTCCACCGGCATTGTCTTTAACGTTATCATACTCTCCCTCGGCCTTGCAGACCGGATCAACCGGATGAAAAATGAAATGCAGCAGCTCAATGTCAATCTCGAAAAAAAAGTAAAAAGCAGAACATGCCAGCTCGAAGAAGCCCTCCATGAACTGGAGGTGACCAATGAACAGCTCACGGACAGAAACAGCGAACTCACCGCGACCCAGGACGTACGCCGTAAGGATATGGCCATGGCCATAAGCGTGCAGAACAGTATACTTCCGGATATTCCCCCTGTTATAAAAGACTGGGACATCGCCTTTATCTATCAGCCCATGACAGGCATCTCCGGCGATTTTTATGATTTCTACACAGAGGGTGACAGGCTCATGGGCACCGGAATATTCGACGTCTCCGGTCACGGCATCGCCTCAGGCCTTATCACCATGATTGCAAAATCGGTTATCTTCAGAAACTTTATCGAAGGTGAAAACCTTCCTCTCCAAGAGGTAATAAAAAAAACCAACAAAGAACTGCAGCGGGAAATCGGCGATGCCGACAACTTCATCACCGGCATACTCCTCCGTTTCAGGGACAATATTGTAGAATACGCCAATGCCGCCCACAGTGACTTTATGATCAAAAGCGGGGGGGAAGTCTACATGCCGGAAACAAAATACAACCAGCGAGTCGCCGGGGCCTTCCTCGGCATCGTCAACTTCAACTATGATTTCGAGTCCATAAACTTCCCCATTAAAAAGGGAGACTACCTGCTTCTCTTTACCGATGGCCTCAACGAAGCGCGCAACAAAAACCAGGAAACCTACTCACTGGAAAGAATCGCTGAAGCTTTCAAAAGTGCCCCTGAAGGAAGCGCCCAGGAAGTCCTGAACCACATGGTTATTGAATACCATGATTTCCTTAAAGACGTCATCGACCAGCATGACGACATGACCATCATATTGCTAAAAAAAACCGGCTGACTCATCTTCTCCTATCGTATCCGATATTTATATCTGCGCAGGGGACTTGCGTTTCCCGCCCGGTCATAGATGCGCAGAGAGATGACATGACTGCCCCGTCTCCAGATACTGTTGTGGCGTAAAATTTCGAGGCGAGACTTGTCAGGGTCAAAGTCCCACTTGACCTTTTTACCATCAACAGTCAATTCCAGGCGCTCGAGGTCAACGCCATGTCCGATATCATAAAGGTAGAACCAGATGAGTCCGCGGCGGCGTATTCTCCTGACATTGTTTTTGCCGATATGGGGCGGGACATCGTCGCGGACAAGAAAAAAACGCCCCATCTTGCGCACCTCTGTCTCAATGGCTTTACCCCGGCGCCTGTCCCCGGCAAAATAGAAATATCCCTTTGAACCGGTAATGGCATAGATACCAATTTTTCGAATATCAGAACCGTTGTACTCGAAACGTACCCGGGCAGGCACATTGAGGGCAAGATCAGTGGGGAAAGCGGCATAGACTGATGACTTCATGGTCAGGCCCGGCTCATCAATGGGAAAGGGTGCCTCCCTGCGTATGATAACTTCTTCTTCATAGAGAGCGCTGTTTTTATCAAAATCGAGAGAAAAACAGTCATCACGTGTCTCGAGTTTCAACCGGCGCCCGACTCGAAGGTTTGTCTTTTTCCGCCATGCGGCACGTTCCAGTGATTTATCTCCCCTGACCCTGAAAGAGAGCTTTGATTTATTTCCCGCTGCGTCATAAAACAATGCCTGGATAAGGTAGGTCTTTCCCGGTTTCAGGCCCTTGAGGGCCCCCCTGCCATTACGACGGTCCCAGGCATAGTAAACATAATTGCTGTAAGAACTGCGGTCATAATCGAAATAGAGGCCAAGGTGCGAGGTTTCATGGCGTTTCAATTCATTAAAAAAATGACGGTAAATGGTTTTACCACTGAGACGCACATCGAATCCGTAAACAGATACACGGCTGCGGTAGTTTACCCTGTCCCGGGCCTTGATCTTTATACCCACGTTGCCCGCTACGCGGGGGACACTTCCCCGGTAGAGGTAGTAGTTTCCCCTGTATTTACGTGAACGAATGACGCGAAAAGATTTTTCCCGTGACTTCCCGTCTACCAGCGAATGACCGTCAAGGGGTACCAGGTAGAGCCTCTGTATGGTGGGGCGCCGCCTGTCGGGAACTGCAAGCCCCTGCTTAAGGGGATTAAGGTAACGGTTATCCCCCTTTTTTACCTCGAAGTGAAGGTGGGTGCTGCCGATACCCGTCTGCCCCGTGTAGGCGATAACCTGTCCCCTGCGCACCGGTATCACGGGCCGGTTGAAATCGACCCTGAAATCCACCCGGTTCAGTATTTTCCCCCGGTATCCCGCCAGGGCACGGTGGCGGGCGATTGTTTTGCTGTAACGGCTCAGGTGGCCGTACATGGTGGTGCGCCCGTCAGGATGCTGTAGAAAAAGGCAGTACCCGATACCCCATTTCTGGTACATTACCGTTTTTACGTATCCCTTTGCCGCGGCAAGTACCGGCACGCCCTCTCTTCCCCCGCAGCTCATATCAAGGCCCCGGTGAAACCTGCTGCCCCGGTATTCACCAAAGGTGCCGGTGACCCTCCGGGGATACTTCAGGGGCCAGTGAAGCCCCGCCTGCATTGTCTCCACTGTTACAACAAGAAGAAGCAGGGTGATGGAAGTTATAACGAATCGCTGAGAACTATTTTTCGGCTTTATAATCATGATGCTGCTGCAATTCCTTCATTTCTTTTCGGGCCACCCTGTCAAGGGGAAAAATCTCAAGGTAACGGCGATAATAGAAAATGGCTTTCTCCCTTTTATCCAGTTCCCTGTATCCCCTGGCAAGGAGAAAATAACTGTCGCCATGGGCATAAAAGAGAAGTGAACGCTCCATGGAGCGGATTCCCTTTGCTTCTTCGCCATCCTCTCTGAGAAGAAGTGAGCCGAGAGAATACCATGCCATGCCTTCACAGGGAAAAATAGAGATACTCTTTTCAAGGGCCCTGCGGCTCTTTTCACTGTCTACTTCGAAAAGGTCAAGGCCTTTATTGTAGTAATAAACCGCGTGGAGATAGCGTCCCTGTACCGCGAAAAGAACCATGCCCGGTACCAGCAGCATCGCTGCCACTGCCGCCTTTGCCGGCCCCGTCAGGGAAAGGCTGAACCTTTCCCGGGAAAGGTACGCAAAAGAAAAAAGAATCAGTATTCTGCTGAAAGGAAGGAAAAAAGGGAATGACCAGAATGAATAGAAAAGGGCCAAAAGGGGAATCAGTCCGATGAGAGCTTCTCCATTACCCCGCCTGCTCCAGGCAAAGGCCAGCCCCTTCACCAGGCCCCCTCCCATGAGAAGAAGGTAAAAGAAAAGGGAGGCATAGCCGTTGTCCACGGCAATTTCAATAAAATCATTATGGGCATGCTTGAGATCAACCACGTCTCTGTCAGGCGAAACGGAGTCAAGGCTCTTCTCGGCGCTGCTCCGGTAACGGGGGTAGAGGCGCCCGAAAGCACCGGGCCCCACTCCAAACAGGGAACTCTCCCGGGCCATTTCAAGGGAGGCGTGATACATGATTCGTCTTTCCCTGAAGGGTGATTCAACAGTAAAATTTTTTATCACCCGCTGTGCCTGTTTTTTTCCCCCTGAATGATGAAGGGCAAAAATCGAAAGGGCCGCCAGGCCAAAGACACAATAAATCAAAAACAGTGGCCGTCGCCTCTCACGCGCAATAAAAAGAGAAAGAAGCATAAAGAGAGCCAGCAGGGCCCAGGCAAGGCGCGAATAGGTAAGAAATATGCAGAGTCCCTGGGCCATGAAAAGTATTCCGAAAACAATAATAAAAGGCAGCCTTTTGAAATGAAGCGCCCCCGCCAGGGAAAGGGGAAGGGCCAGTATAAGATACTCGCTCAAAAAATTCGGGTTTCCCATGGATGCCAGAACGGGAAAGTGATGAGAGGCAAAGAGCTGTCTCAGCTCAGGTGTCACGTCAAAGCCGAAAAAATACTGAAGCAGTCCCCAGAGGGAGAGAAGGGAAGCCCCCGCCAGAACAATAGCAGCAAAGGTTTGAACTTCCCCCTGCTGCCGCAGGCGGTGAGTAAGGACCCGCAAAAATATATAGACAAAGAGAAAGGGCATCTCCATGAGAAGGGGGACAACGGCACCCGGAACTGATTGGGCCGTCAGAAAAGAGATAATGTAACAGAGGTAAAAACTTCCCACACAAACATCAAAAAAAGATACGGGAAGAGACACGACTGTATGTCTTTTTTTATAGAGGAGGATGGCGAGAAAAAAAAGTACTGCCCCATATGCAATAACGATTCGTTCACCGAAAAAGTAATGTAGATCGATCCGCGCCAGGGGGAGCAGCAGAAACAGAAGAAAGGCCACCAAAAGGTGGCCTTTCCTGAAGAATTCTATGAATACTGAAATGTTCAAAAATAGAATTCAGGTTTTAATTATAATATCTCTTATCGCTTATAGTAGCGAGTGGCGCCACTGGGTGTGCCCCTGCGGTAATAGCGGGTTCCCCTGTTATAACTGCGGGTGCCTCGACGATAATAACGGGTTCCCCTGCGATAATGACGTCTGCCCTTGTAATGACGGCCCCTGTTCCTGACAGTCCATGAATACCTGAAACTGACAGTTCTGTGGCCCCTGACATCCTGCAGATAAACAGTAGCGGTATAACGTCCGCCTGAACGCCTGCTGCGGGGTACATAATAGCTCAGGTCAGCTGCCTGGTAGTACCGGATGGTTCTTCCTCTCATACGGCTGTATCGGCTGCGTCCGCGAGCGCGTCGTGCGTCAGTACGCATCCACCGTGTTCTCTTAACGACTTTGCCATTGCGGCGAATAATGAGACGCCTTTTTACATATGCCCTTCCCCTGTCGATATTGATGGGACCGGCCTTGTAGTAAAAATAGACCCTCTGTCCCGGTTTCACATAACCGGAAACACGGCGGCGGCGGCGGACATCACTGCTCTTTACAAGATAGGATGTCATAGAGCGCATGCGGCTTCTGCGATTATGCCTGCGATGACGACGTCTGTCTTTTCTTTTTTTGTTATGAATCATTCTATCAAAACTTGACTGTGAAAACTCGACACCGTCCACAGAATTGATCTTCTGCAGCGAATCAGGCCCCGCAACGGGAGCGCCGGTATCGGCAAGAAGCGCTCCCGCAGCAAAGATAAGAGCTACCGCAGAAGCAAATGTAACCAGTTGCTTTTTCATTTCTTTTCCCCTGTTATTTAATTAAAATTATTAAAAAGCCTTAACAAGCACCTATAATAATACCCTCAAAGGGTAATGTCAACCCGTTTCAGCCAATTTTTCAGATTACCACTCTATAGTAATGCTAAAAATTGTTTTTTTCTATATAAGAAAATTTATACGTCCTGAAAAAATTCCACATTTTTTCTTCATGAATGAGTAATATCATATCTATATCAGCCCAGAGGGGCGGTAAAATTTCAAGTAAAATAAGGTACCGGTACTATAAATTTTTATGCCCTGTTTTCATTGATAAAAAAAAAGGAACCTCATGGGCCCAAAAAATGACTCTTATATTTTTCACTACCGGGAAATTTGATTCTATTCTGTGAAATAGTACTTGAAACTTCCCCCCGCAGGATACATTCTATGAAAACCGGTTTTAAGACCTGAAAGAATCATGTACCATCGGGATTACCGGTACAGTTTATTACACGATCAATAGAATACATGCAGACATAGAGATTTGATAAAGGGGAAAACAAAATGAATGAGATAAAAAACAGGCAATGCGAAGATGAATACAGGCAGCTTCTTCCCACCATGTCAGACTACATAAAAAAGTATTCCTCGGAGAGGCCCCGTGATACGGCACTGATCGAACACAACACGGATGAAACCGTCACCTGGAAGGAATTCAATACAGCCGTCTCGGCCTTCGCGGCAAAACTCCTCGCTGCGGGCCTTAAAAAGGGCGACATCGTTGCCACGTCCCTTCCCCTTCTGAAGGAACATGTCTACCTCATCTACGCCTGCTACCGAATCGGGGTCATCATTGCCCCCCTTGATCTGCGCCTCAAGACAGGAGAAATCCGCTATTGCCTTGACAGTATGAAACCGAAGGCCTACTTCTTTCTCGGAAAAACTCCAGTGGCGGATTTTCGCCCCATGATCGAAGAGGTGATGAAAACTTCCCCCTATGTAAAACTCTGGGTACAGTTTCAGAAAGAAGAAGACCTCATCATTAAAGGGGCTGTTGGGGTCACAGAATTCACCCGCGATATAAAAAAAATCTTTATCAAGAGCATCTTCACCCGCGCCGTGAGCCGTGCCCGCAAAAAGGTGGGTAAACGGGATGCCGCCCTGATCATTTTCACCACGGGCTCCACGGGATCACCAAAACCGGCACTCCTCTGCCATGAAAACATCATGATACAGAACATCGGCCTCAAGGTGGCCTTTGAGCTGGTTACATCTGACCGCATGTTGATAAACCTTCCCCCATCACACGTTGGCTGTATTACCGAACAGCTGGCCACCACCATCTTTGGCGGAGGCACCTCTGTACTGATGCATATCTTTGACGCGGAAATGAGTCTCCAGGCGATAGAGAAACATAAATGCACCGTTATCGGCCAGATACCTGCTCTCTTCAACATGCAGTGGAAACTTCCCACCTATGACAACTATGACCTCTCCTCCCTGCGCTTTGTTCTCTACGGGGGACAGGCCGTTTCCGTAGAGTTTTTAAAAAAAATGCAGACCATGGCACCACGCATGGGTTCAGGCCTGGGCCTGACGGAGACCGCGGGCTTCTGCACCTACACCGACGTTGAGGCTTCAGTGGAGGACATCGCCCGGGGTATCGGTTTCGACATGCCCCTCTGCCCCATCAGCATTCGTGAGCCAATGCAGGCCGACGGCTCCGCCGGTAAAGAAAAGCCCGGGGGGGAAGTTGGAGAAATCTGTTTCTCAGGCCCGCAGATCTTTCTCGGTTACCTCAACGATGAGGAAAATACGAAAAAAACCGTTTCCCGGGAAGGGATATGCTACACCGGCGACCTGGGATACTATGACAATGAAGGGCTCCACTTCTCCGGAAGAACCAAGCTGGTTATAAAACCGAAGGGCTACCAGGTCTATCCTGATGATGTAATCAACCACGTCGAAGAAAAACTAAAAGAGAGAGTTGCCAGCGTGGCATGCGTCGGCGCTGAACATGAAATTTTTACCGAAGCCATTATGCTCTTTGTCGAACCAATAGAGGGAGCGGTCATTACAGCAGATGATGTGATCGAGGCATGCCAGGACATATCCTCCTATTCGCGCCCCAGCCACGTGGAGATATTAAAGCCCGGGGACATGCCCCTGAACCGGGTGGCAAAGACCGATTACATGACACTGAAAGAAGAGGCAAAAAAAATCGTCACCCGCCTTCGCTCCGAGGGGAAGTGGGATTCCTGAAACTTGAAAAGCAAAAAGCTAATATATAAGCCATGTAATTTTTGCCAGGTTCAAGGCCCCTAAATCCCCCAGAGGGGGACTTTATAAATAAAAAATAATGTCTTCCCCCCCCCCTTCGGGGGGATAAGGGGCTGACCGGAATCAGTTAAAAAACAGGAGAAAAGGGATGGCATTACCGAGCAGGGCAGTCTTTTGTGCAATGATTAAAAACCGGAAATCCCGGGCCATGAACCGTAACCTCATCGGGTATTCCATTACCCGTGAATTCGCCCCCATAGGCCGCGAAGATGTGTCAGACTACGTGGAGGCAACGGGAGACACCCCCGCCCTTTATACCGGCGAAAAGGCACTGGCTCCCCCCTTCTACCTTTCGCGCCTTCTCTATCCCCTTTTTGAACATATGATGACCCTGCGGGGCCTGGGGCTCAATATTCTCAGGATGGTCCACGGCCAGCAGTCAGCTGAATGGAAGAATCCCCTGCACCTGGGCGAGGCGATCTCTGTTACCATGGACATCATGGATATCGTTGATACCCCCGCCGGAGAGGTGATTCACCTCAGGACGCGGGCCGCCACGGGAAAAACAGAAACCTTTGAGGCAGTCACCAGCTTTATTGTCCGCGGCACCGGTGACCGTGAAAACGCCCCCCATGACCCTGAACTGGTCCATGGGAAAGAAATACTCCGGACAGAATTTCAGACCTTCAAGGGGCAGCAGTACAGGTACGCCCAGGTCTCCCAGGACAAAAATTTCATGCACACCAGTGAGATCCTTTCGCGCCTTGCGGGACTTCCCCGCACCATACTCCACGGTGTCTGCACCACCGCCATGGCCATCAATGCCCTGCGGGATGCCCTCTGCGGCGGTGACGTGGAACGCATGAAGGGATTTTCCCTGCGCTTTGCCCGTCCCGTTTTTCCCGGTGAAAAAATTATCGTCATTGTATGGGAAGGGACACGCCCGGGAGAGGTCTACTTCGAGGGACAGAAAGAATCAGGGACTGCGGTACTCAAACGAGGCATCCTCCACTACGAACCGTAACGGCGGCTCAGAGCCTGTTGATTCGCTCGATGTAGTCATCGATTTTGAATTTTCTTCGCAGGCCCTTTTCGTTCATGTAGCGTACCATGCCGAAAACAGGGCGTTCCTTCCAGGGGCGGTCATGCCTGCCCAGGCACCAGGCGATGCCGGCGTAGCTGTTGGGGTCCCTGCCGTCAAGGGCGTAGCGGTTGTTCAGGCTCACCATGATGTCAAAGGCATCACGGGGATGCGGGGTCCACTCGATTATTTTCTTGCCCCAGTACATGCGCATGTATCCCTGCATCGTTCCGGTCAAAACCAGTTCTTTCTGTGCCGCGTTCCAGCATGGGTCATGGGTAGCGGCCCCTTCAAATTCTTTAAATGTATAAAGATAAGGGCGCTCGTCATGAGCATGTTTTTCAAGGGTCTTAACAGCCCATGCAGGCAGCCCGTCGCAGTCATCGTACTTTTCATTATAATGCAGGAAGTTAACCCCCAGTTCCCGGCGGACAATGAGCTCATCACAGTACTTTTCAGCGGCAGAAAAACCGCTGCGCATAACACGCAAAGCAATATAAAGGGATGAAACCTGGCCGAAATGCAGATAGGGGCTCATATGTGAGGCGAAATCACGTGCCGGGTCATTGCGCAGGGTGTCATAGAATTTCAGTTTATTTTTAATAAAATCATCGAGCAGTTTCTCCGCCTCTGTCGTTCCCCCGGCCAGTGAAACAGCGGCATCATCATCACGGGGAAGTTTCAACTCATCGAGAAGCGACTCAGTCTCATCAAGTGAAACAGATGAAAATGAAAGAGACGGTGCCCTCACCAGGACCTCTTCTTCTTCGACGGGCACCATGTACGATGAAAGCAGGGGGGTAATCTTTCTCCGCAGGGTGGCGGCGGAATACTCTCCTTTAAAAGATGCCGCCTCAACGGGAACGAGGACGTCCGATTCGACTTCCACGAATCGGCAGGAGAGGGCATCGGCGAGTTTCTTCCGCCAGGTGCATTGAACACGGGTATATCCCCTGTCAGTGACCACCAGGGCCGCTTTTTCTGAAAGTGCAAGGGCCCCTGCCACGGGGTCAGTGACCTGTACGACAAAGGGAATTTTTCGGCGGGCAAGCCTTTCGGCAGTATCCTTAAGGCCCTGTATCATAAAACGGTAGTGGCGCCGGCGCCCTTCGGGATAGCGGGGGGTGATGCCGAAAAAGACAACCAGGGGCAGGCCCAGACTGTTTGCCCTCGAGGCGGCATACTCCAGGGCATGGTTGTACCGGGCACGCTGGGACTGCTGCATCCAGTAGAGGACATAGTCTCCTTTTAGTACGGGAAGATCGTTGCGGTAATGGATTCTTTCTTGCTGCATTGTTCTGCCCTTTACAAAAAAATCCCTGCCGGGGAGGGTGTAAACTTCCCCCCACCCGAAAAATCATCTACTACCGGCTCAGCCGGTAGCTTGCCCCCCCCCCTTAGAGGAAGCACGCTTCTATCATCTGATCACGATACTCCCGCTCTGTCGCCGCAGGGACGACTTGCTTTTTTATCGATAAAAAAGTAAGCAAAACCATATATTACACCCTGTTCTGTCAATGGCAAAGAAGTTTTTTCTCAACCCTTAAAAATAGAAACAGCGTCATCAACGAGCCTTTCGATAATGGGCTCGAACTCCCCCACCTCGAGGGTGACCCGGCTGTTATAGAGAGAAACGATACCATGCAGGGTACTCCAGACCTGCATCATGGCATAGGCAGGGTCGCGGCCGCGGAGGCGCTTCTTTTTTTGAAAGCACCTTTCGATGACCTCCCCGGTGAGACGGGCAATCTGCAGTGCCGTCTGGTTTTGAAAATCCGCCAGCTTTTCATGACGGCTCCCCAGATAGTCGCTGTACTTGGGAACATCGAGGCTGAAGAGAATATTATAGTAGTGAGGAGACTCGATACCGAAACGAACATAGGTGTGCGCCATGGCCCTGAGCTGGCGGTGGGGGTCTTTTTCTGTTTCACGGGCGGTGCGCATGGCGTCAAAAAGATCTTCGAAACCACGGGTCACCACCTTGAGATAGAGCTCGTCCTTGTCAGCGAAATAGTTATAGATGGTCTTGGCGGCAATGCCGAGACGCGCCCCGAGTTTGCGCATACTGAAACCGGCAAAACCGGCATCATTGATAAGGGAGACAGCTTCACGGATAATGTTCTGCCTGATGTTTTCCACCTCACGGGGGGTTGCCGGTGCCTTGGGCATTACGCTTTCCCCTTTATCTTTTTCTGCGCCCCTGCAACGATCATGTCACTGACGAACCTGCTGATACGGCCGTTGCTGAGACGGTGAAGCAGGTAGAGAAAACGGCTCTGCATGCCGGGAATGACCATGAACCTTTTGCGGCCGATACCCTTTACGATTTCCCGTGCGGTAAATTCAGGCGTTAAAAGGCCGCTGGCGTCCTTCATGGCGCGTCCCTCAGGGGGAAGTGTCTTTGCCTCTTCGATATTCATGGGGGTGTCAACCTCCGGGGGGCAGACAACAGTGACGGACATACCGTGGGGCCTGATCTCGTAGCGCAGACTTTCAGCAAAACCGAGAAGGGCCGCCTTTGTGGTGGCATAGATGGTATAGCCAAACATGCCAAAGAGACCCGCCATGGAAGAGAGGATCACCACGTGGCCCTTTTTCTTTTTCATGCCTTCGAGGAGTGAGGCGGTCATGTTACGGACACCGATAACATTGATTTCCAGGGCATGGCGGAGCATCTCGCCGGTAAGTTTTTCAAAACGGTCAACGTAGCTGTTGATGCCGGCACTGTTGATAAGTATGTCCGGGGCGCCGATACCTCTTAAGGCTGTTTCCATCTTCTTTTCCACGTCAGCCGCGTCTGCCACATCAACTGAAATGGTCGCCACCATCTGGTTTTCACTGCGGCGCAGTGCCTTTACCTCTTCTGCAGTTTGCTTCAGCTTTTCACTGTTGCGTGCCAGGAGGACCAGGTCCGCCCCACGGGCGGCGAAAAGTTTTGCACATTCAAGGCCGATACCGCTGGAACCGCCGGTAATGTAGACTGTTTTATTGCTGAAATCTTTCATTATCTTCTCCTGTGCAAACTGGAATGTGTATTATTTTCCCAAAAATTTTAAACTATACTGAATGACACAAAAAACAAACTATTAACACAACAGGCGTTACAGTAACAACTGTTACTAAAAAAGTCAATACTATTTAGAAATATCTTGACAGGTAAGTGACATGTCAGTATCTTTTATTAAAGTAACATGCGTTACTCTAAAACATAAAAAATCTGGCACATCTTTTCTCCGCACCGGAGATAAGGACATTGGTAATTTCCGGATGCCCCATGACATAGTCCCGGGC
>CAZHNW010000035.1:0-35401 GCA_964534225.1 uncultured Leptospirales bacterium
ATTCAGGTGGGGCAACTATGCTTAGATTTTTAAAAAATCTTTGGGACAGCAGTGACATTATGTTAATAATAAAATGTGCCTCTTAAAAATTCAAGAAGTCTTTGGCGAATTTTTATGTAATTTGTTTGTTTTCACAGGTGAGCTTCTGTATACTGCAAATTTTTGGGAAAAATTAAGGGCAGAAGGGTATTTTATCTGTTATGGGGTAAGTTAAGATATTTTTTACGAAGAGAATTGTTTCAGTGATTCCTTGATGAGGGCCTCAAGTGAGGCGTCGGGATTTTCTTTTCGAATGGCATCGACGATGTGTGTTGATTTTTTCTCATCAAAGCCAAGGGAGCAGAGGGCTTCAACTGCTTCACCCCGTATCCGCGCGAGGGGCTCTGAGCCACCGGAAGAATCTGGTGTGGCCAGGGAAAATTTTTCAAGTTTTTTTATTTTTCGTTTCATTTCGAAGATGAGTTTTTCCGCTTTGCTTTTACCGATGCCGGGAATTTTTACCAGGGTCGTTGTGTTTTCTGACTGTACCGCCTCGATAAGGCCGTTAACAGTAATTCCTGATAGAAGAGAGAGCGCCATGGCGGGGCCGATACCGCTGATGCCCAGGAGAATTGAAAAGAGTTCCTTCTCTTTCTCTGTGTAAAAGCCGAAAAGTCTGAACTGGTCTTCCCTGTGGAGGGTGTAAACCTGGAGTGTTACTTTTTTTAAAGCGGATATTTCCTCAAAGGTGGAAAGAGGGATCTGGAGCAAATACCCTACTCCCCCTGCGTTAAGAATAATTTCTGTGGGTTTCAACTCATCAATGGTGCCGGTCAGTCTTGCAATCATATGTGTCTACATTATCCTGAGAATATTCTGTTCGATGAAGAGGCGGTCAGCGATGGTAAGAGTTGAGGCATCGATGGTTATTGTGTCGTTTTTCAGTGTCAGAACATCGGAAAGGAGAGAGAAACCCGGTTTCTTCCCTTTTTTGACTCCTCCCATTGCCCGGGCAAGCCGGGACATCGCTTCGAGGCCGTGACGGCCGATGATGGTGATAGTGTTGTCATCAAGGTTAAGGCTGTTGCGTACTACAGCAACATTGCCGCGTTCCATTTCTTTTCGGCCTATCCATTTACCCAGAAGGCTGATATGCCACGCAATGCCACGACTGCCGATACTCAGTGATGACTTTCCCAGGAGATTCATAAAAAAGGTATAAATCAGCAGCAGGGAAATGAGCCCTGTTACTGCGTAGAGGAGATAGCGAAGGGCGCCGATATCTCCTGTGGGAGCGATGACGAAAAAGATAATATGAAAGAACCCGTAGAGAATGGCGGCAAAAAAAATAAAGGGTATTATTCCCTGCCTGTTTTTCCATGTTAGTTCGATTTCCTGTCCCCGGTCATTAATGGTAAAGCCTGTTTCCTCCTGTGTAACCAGTTCTTTTCGATCAAAACCGCACTTGCGGGGCTGAAGAAGGCGGCTGATGGCTTCGTCTTCCATGAGAAGATCAATGCCAAGGCGGTTCTGGAGGTTGCGGGCGAAATCAATGGCCTTTTTATTGTCGGGAAACTCCGCAAGAAAAAGTGATGAGCCGCAGTTGTTCATCAGGTGAACCTCAAAGGCACCGGCAGAGTCGCCTGATGACTTTCTCTGAAGAGCAACCCAGTGAAAGTAATCAAATGGAATCTTGACTGGATTGATGGAATGGATGGAGGAATCGAGAATGGTGATGGCGTTACAATCCTCGTTGATGGTAACCTTGTGGTATCGGCTGTTGAGAAAAAAGTAGACACTGCCGGCAGTGAAGATGATGCCGAAACTGAGGAGAATGTGGTCAAGTGGGAAAATGCGTCCCAGGAAGTAGAGCCCTCCCAGGAACATGAGGGCTCCGATAACGGCAAGAAACCAGAAAACGGCCTGTCTCGGTTTCATTTTTATGTGGGTGTCTGTTACGACAATTCTTCCTTTCACTTTATGCCTCGTTTTTTGGCAGGAAGAATTGTCATGCTGTATTTCTTATGGGCCATGACAGCCTTTTTGCTGAACCACCAGTATTTTTTCTCCCCTTTCATGTAGGACTCCATCTGGTCTCCCGTGTGAGGGTCAAAGGTCCTTCCTGTGGTTCCGCAGGAGAGGACGGCAAGAACCCTTTCATCATTTGAGAGGTCTACCACCATACGGAGGGCGGCGGAAACGTCAACTGAAAAGGGTTTTACCGGTGAATAGATAGCGCGGTAGAGTGTCTGATGTGAGCCACCCATTTCGAATTCACGCCCCAGGAGTTTTTTTAAGATGCCGCTTCGTCCGATGGGGTTGAAGAAATGGATGTGGTGAACATCTCCCCATCTCCAGCTTTCGGGGTCAGAGCCGGCAAGCTTTTTGATTTCACTGAGGCTTTTATCCGCCGCCGCCCTGATACAGTCGGTAAAGGTTTCTTTTTTTGTTGTGCCGGTATTGTCAAAGAAAGGTGAACTTCCCCCGATGACCATCTTTTCAAAACGCTCCTGCCAGAAGTACTGTACATTAATGACTTTTTTGAGGAGTTCTTCTCCCATTTCATCCCGAAAGGTTTCCCGAAAGAGGTTGTAGTAGAGAACCTGAAAACAGAGGGCTCCCGCTGAGTCTTTGTTGTCATGGAGATCCCATTTTTTCAGTGTATCTGTAAGGGAGGCATATTTTTTGTCTGTCCCCAGGGCCGCCAGGAGTGCCGGCCTGGTAGAAGCCGCCATCAGGTTCTTCGTATCACGCATGAAACCCCAGTGGTCATCTTCGTTGAAGACTTTTTTTGTCTTCATCAGCTCTGCCAGGCGGCTGTAGCGGTAGTGGGGGGAGAAATATGATGAGATATAGTGGGGGTATCCGCGGGGCACCGTGTTGTGGTTGCTGGTGCCGAGCCACCCCCTTTTCGGGTTTTCCCGTGACGGGGCCTGTTCAAAGGAAATCCATCCCTTCCAGGGGTCGCGGGGTGTGGCGGGAAGGGGTATGATGCCGATGCCTTTTTCACGCAGGGGAATACGCCCCGTGGTGGTCCAGCCGATGGTGCCTTTCTTGTCGGCGTAGACACAGTTGAGCATGACGTGACGCACGTCTTTGAGGGCACTGCGCATTTCCTTTGCGTTGCGGGCAGTGAGAAAACGGTCAAAGCCGAGGTCAGGTATTTTTGTCTCAAAGGGTGACCAGCGGAGAGAAAGCACTTTATCGGTTTCGAGCCCCTTTATGATGTTGGAAACGATGGGGCCGCGGCGGGTGCTTTTTATGGTAATGGTCTTTTCGCGGTAGCCCCCGGGAGCCTCTTTATCCCTGATGCGGAGGGTCTCTTTTCTCAAGGTAAAAGGGAGGGAACGGTTGCCCTCGCGGTAATAGTTTTTTCTCTTCGGGTCAATGGTTTCGATGAAGAGGTCCTGGGCGTCGTGGTAAGAGTTGGTAATGCCCACGGCACAGTTTTCGTTGCGTCCCGTAATAAAGCCGGGTATCCCGGGTATGCAGCCTCCCACGGCATGTACCTCCGGGGAGTGAAGGCCCATGGCCATGAAGGGACCGGGAATCATGCGTGCATCGAGATGGGGATCATTGACAAGAACCGGTGTCTGCCCCGGTGAACGGTCAGCGGAGAGGACCCAGTTATTACTTCCTACACTCATGGCCTTGCAGGTATCCAGGAGGCTGAGGAGTTTTTTGTCCCCGGCAATGGCCAGGCCGTTGTTTTTAAACAGGGGTTCATGATTTTTCGCGTAGACCCCGTCAACGGGATTGCTGTTAAGGGGGGTGAGTTCACGGAAATTTTTTGTCCCGAGTTTTTCATGAAGCATGAGGGAAATGATTTCGCTGTTCAGGTTTGCCGCGCTGTTCCATCCCATGAAATAGAGAATGGCGATGACATCTTCGGGCTGCCATGGCTGCGGCGCAATCCCCGCCAGGGAAAATTCCAGGGAGACCTGTTCGGGGCATTCGTTAATGAGGGCGTTGATACCGGTGATATAATTCTCGACGATTTTTCGTGATTGCGGGGAGAGGATGCGGACCTGTTCTCGGGCGTGATGGGGAAATCCGATGGTGCGCATCTGGATATCTGTTTTGAGGGCCTTTTCGCCGGCGAGTTCAGAGATGCGTCCCGTGGCGAGAAGTTTCATCAGCTCCATCTGGAAGAGGCGTTCCTGTGCCATGACGAAACCCTGGGCGATGATGAGGTCTGAAAAGTTTTTCGCGAATATCGAGGGCATGCCCTTTTCGTCGCGGATAACTTTTACGGGTGCAGAGAGTGCTTTCAGGGTTACGGTACCGTCCCGGTCGACGCGGTTTATGCGGGGAAGGGTAAGCACTGCCAGTACGAGAAGTATAATAAGAAGGATTGCTGAGCCTTTGAGCCATTTCATGTAGACCTCCCGGGAGAGAGTTTTCTGCTGCGGTTTAACTCATGATGACAGGTTACAGGAATAATGGCAACAGGTTTTTTCAGGAAGTTATTTAGTATGCGCCTTTTTTGCCAGTGCGGCGTAACAGGGGTCCCTGACGATTTTTTTGAGCCCCAGGAGTGTTCTATAGGGCTGTTTTTTCGCCGTGGAGTTGGCAAGCCAGCCGGGAACTGATCCGCCCGGATCAGCTTCCATGAAATAGGTGACACGTGTTTTTTGGGGGGTTATTCTTTGCATGAAAAATTTTCCCCTCAGGTGGGGCATGCGCACATTGCCTGAATCTTTTTTGTAGCTGCTTTTTACATTGCGCATTACCTGTAAAGCGGTTCCTTTCTTGTAATCGATGGTAATTTTGCCCCTGACGATAACATCGCGGTTGCTGATGACAGGGACGCTCTGTACATGGTAGACGAGGGATTCCAGGGGGGAGTATTCCCTGATGCGGCGCTGGAGTTTGCAGTTGCCATACCAGCGGTGGTAGTTGTTCACGTCACGCAGTACCTCCACGAGGACCTCAAGGGAGGCATCGATCGTTGCGACGGCCTTGAACCTGTCCAGGGATTTCCCCGGGATGTCCATGGTGTAGACTCTGATGCCGTTATCGTTTTTTGCAAGCTTCCATGTGCCGGCGAAGAGACTTCCTGCAGCTATAAAAAGGAGTGCCAGTAGAGATGTTGTTTTTTTCATATGTTCCTCAGACAACATGATTTGGTTTCTAACTAACCAGCTGGACGGTTTTTCGTCAAGATTTTTTGTTTCCTGATGTTGAAATAAATCGCTTTTATTACATTGCAGGACAGTTTCCCGGGTTTTTCACAATAGTGAAAAAAAATTTAAGATTATGTATCATTACCTGATTTTGATACATTTTTTACTTGCCAAATTAATTAAAATAGAATAGCAAAGGAAGCTCTCTACTGCTGTAAAAAATATAGAATTTTACGCAATTATTTGATTACAACTCAAAATGTTGACTCGCTTTTGGAGTTTCGGCAAGCCGTTACTGCAGTGTGGGTATTTTATGCGCTTTATGCTACAGCAGTACCAGACATAGAGATAGAGATGGATATACGAGGTTAACAGAATGTCTGACACACCCAGTAGCCAGGAGAAGCAGATTCGAGTGATTAATCTGCAGCGCGAGCGTATCAGGAAGTCTATTATTGAAAATGCCAATACAGAAGAGGATGAGACAGTACAGTTTTTATTGAAAAGACTTTCCTGCGGCAGATAATGGTTCAGGTGACGTAAATTTTCCTGTTTTTCTTTTTTTTATTTACAAGTCTCACGAAATCTGTAGTATCCTCTTGCGGTAGGTAATAGTAAGAGGGATTGAACGTCTATGAAGCTGAACAATGAAGCCAAAGTCGGCCTTATGATTACCGTTGCTTTCACGGTATTTATTACCATGATTGCCCTTTTGGCGAAGATTAATGTTTCCCGGTCCGGCTATAATTTGCGGCTCTATTTTGGTTTTCTCAATGGCCTTGCCGTGAGCGCCCCTGTCAGGATCGCCGGGGGTATCACCATCGGCTATGTGGATGGCATCAGGCAGTCCGGAGAAAAGACAGAAGTCACCCTCTGGATCGAAAAGAAGTATACACTTTTAAAAACCGCGCGTTTTGCTATTTTTACCACCGGCCTTATCGGCGAGAAATATATTAATGTTTTTATTCCCCCGTCAGTCAATGTCACTGAGTTCTACCAGGATGGTGATAAGATATATGCCATTGATCCTGCCAGCTTTGACCAGATGATGCTTACCTTTCAGAGTTTTATGCAGGATGAAAGCGGGGGAGAAATTCTTGCTGACATTTTTCAGAATTCAAAAAAGTTCGTGGCCAACCTGAACAATATCGCCGATGAAAACCGATATGATATCCGTAAAGCGGTTCTCTCTTCCAAGGCGATGATCGTGATGCTTTCAACTCAGACAAAGATACTGATGAACCAGCTCAATAAACTGACGGGCAACATGGCCCAGCTCTCTGAAAAGAATAAAGAGGAGATTTCCATTACCCTGCGGAACCTCTCAGAGATCACCACCAGCCTTAACAAGATCATCTACCGCCTTGATAAGGGACAGGGCACCCTGGGAAAACTCCTCGTAGAAGAAGACATTTATCATAACCTTAAAGACGCCTCTATCTCCGCCAAGGACCTTTTCAGGAGTCTGAAAAAGGATCCCTCGAAACTTTTTTTCAAACAGAAGCAGAAGTAATGGCAAAGACGAAACAGACCTATCTCTGCACCGCCTGCGGTGCGGATTCGGGGAAGTGGTTCGGCCGCTGCCCCGTATGCCAGGAGTGGAATACCCTGGTGGAAGTTGAAGGGGCGGCAAACCGCCGCGCAAAGGGAACAAAGAAGCCCGCGGTTATCTCCCTGGGAGATGTCAGGGGAGAAGAACTGATACGCAGGGTAACGGGAATCGGAGAGTTCAACCTGGTCTGCGGCGGGGGCATTGTCCCGGGATCGGTCATACTCGTGGGGGGTGAACCGGGTATCGGCAAGTCAACCCTTGCCCTCCAGGTGGCGCGCTATCAGAAAACCCTCTACATTTCAGGCGAAGAATCCCCGGCCCAGCTGCGTCACCGGGCGGAACGCCTTGATCTGCCGGCGGAAGAGATCAGGCTTTCCACTGCCACGGCAGTGGAGGATATCATCGCCGCGGCAGCAACAGAAAAGCCTGACCTTCTCATTGTTGATTCAATCCAGACCCTCTATTCCGCAGAGCTTCCGGGAATCGCCGGGTCTGTGAGCCAGGTGCGCGAATCAGCGGCGCAGCTGGTGGAGATGGCAAAGCGCACAGGCCTGCCGGTGATGCTTATCGGGCATATCACCAAGGAGGGAAGTATCGCGGGGCCGAAACTTCTCGAGCACCTGGTAGACACGGTCCTCTACTTCGAGGGTGATTATTCCCGTGATTTCAGGATGCTCCGTGCCTTTAAAAACCGTTTCGGTTCGATAAACGAGATTGGCCTCTTTCGCATGACCGCCGCGGGTCTCGAGGAGGTGAAGGACAAGAACCGTGTTTTTTTGAATTCTTTTTCTTCAACGGCACCGGGGAGCGCAGTCTCCGTTGCCATCGAGGGGAGCCGTTCCATGCTTTTCGAGGTGCAGTCACTGGTGAACTTTACCAGCTTTGCCAACCCGAGGCGTATGGCTGACGGATTCGATCTCAACAGGCTCATCATCATCAACGCGGTGCTTGAAAAGCACGGGGGATTAAAGCTCTCGAGCTTTGATGTTTTTATAAATGTTTCCGGGGGGTTTCAGATCAACGAGACAGCGGCGGACCTGGCCGTGGCAATGGCGGTAACTTCCAGCATGAAGGAACAGCAGATACCGGAGGGGACAGGGTTTCTCGGCGAGATTTCTCTTTCCGGGGATGTGCGGCCCGTTTCACAGGCGGGGCGGCGTGTTCAGGAGTTTCGCGCCTCCGGTTTTTCCACGCTGCTTGTATCAGAGGCTGATGTGAAAGAGGCTGAAGCCGCGGGTTTCGAGGGGACCATTCGCGGTGTCAGGCATATCAGTGACGCCATCGATGCTGTTTTTTAAGGGGGGGGAAGTTTACCCGCTCCCTGCCCGGTTCGGTATCGCGGGGAAGAATAACTATGAAGAGATGGATGACAGAAAAGGGAACGGTCATCGCCCGGGTTCTTTCGGGGCGCAGCAACGCCTACCTTGTCAAAAGCGGCAAGTATTTCTGTCTCGTTGATACAGGAAGGAAGGGAAGTTTTCGCCGCCTGAAGGTAAACCTGGCGCGGTGGGGCCTGCTGCCGGGGATGAAACTCACCCTGGTATTAACCCATACTCACTTTGATCACGCGGAAAATGCCGCGGCACTGCAGGAACTCTACGATACAACAATAATCTGTCATAAGACCGAGGCTGAATTTCTTGCCCGGGGGGATTCGCCCCTGCCGGGGGGAACGGTTTTTCTTACCCGCTGTATCATGAATCATTCCAGGGATGACCTGCAGCCCCGTTTCAGGTATGCACCGGCGGTACCGGACAGGAGTATCTCTCTGGCTGAAAATATAGAGGAGAGTGAAGTGATTCTTTCTCTCTTGCCGGTGCCGGGACATTCGGCGGGTTCCCTGGCGGTAGTTGTTGATAATGAAATTGCCCTGGCGGGTGATGCCCTTTTCGGCATACTTCCCCGTTCAATACTTCCCCCCTTTGGTGATGATCTGCATGAGATGAAGAAGAGCTGGCAGAAGCTCTATGAAACGCGGTGCCGCCTTTTTCTTCCCGGCCATGGACGTGCTGTAGTGCGGTACAGGATTGCCCGTGCCCTGAACCTGCAAAGCAAGGAAGGAACGTGACGCGGTGAAAGGGGAAAGGAGAGGAACTATGAAAGTGAAAATTGTAAGCCCGCTGCTGGGTGTTATCATGGCGGTTTCTGCGTCAGCATCTCCCCGCGACCTGTACCGCAGTGCTGTCAAGGCTTACCGTGCCCAAAGGTATGCTGAGTCAGTGCGTCTCTATACTCATGCCCTTGAAAAGGCGGGAAGGGGAAACCGATATTTTATCTACAACAACCGGGGCCTTGCGTGGCGTCATCTGAAAAAGCCGGGCAGGGCCATGAAGGATATGCTCACCGCCATCAGGCTCAACCCGGGGTACGCACCCGCCTATAACAATATTGGTATACTCTATCTCGACAGGGGAGAGTACCGCCGCGCCCTGGAACTCTTTAACCATTCCCTTTCGCGTGACGGCGATTACTATGTTGCCTACTATAATATCGCCTGTGTCTATTCCCTTCAGAAAAAAACTGCGGCGGCGCTCCGTTTTCTCAAGCAGGCGGTGCACAGTTACAAGGTGCAGCACCGCAGTTTGCAGGGAATTTACCGGGAGATTCTTCGTGACCCCCAGCTGAACAATCTCAGGGATTACCCGCCTTTTCAGAAATATTTTCAGCACATGGAAAAAAAATTAAGGCTTCGGCGTATTTGAAGCGAATGTTTTTACATTTGTTAGATCAGAAAGAGGTTACCTTCCATTTGTAGACAGCGGTTCCTTTCCTGATGTTAAAGGTAGATGAAATGCCAAGGATTACCGCACTGCCTTTTTCAAAGAAGGCACGCTGCTGGTGAACATCGAAGCCATGAATTTCCTTTTTCTTAATTATTTTACCTCTGCTATTAAGGCGTATGATCATTTGAGGCATGTCACTGCGCAGGGAGTCGGTAATGAGGATGAATGTTTTACCGCCGGGCTCTTTCTGTAAAGCTGTGCCCCGGTAACTGTCAAATTTCTCTGTTATCCTCCAGGGACCGTTTTCGTCGCTCAGGGCAACGAAACATCTGCGTTTTTTGTTTATTCTCTGGTTGATAATGCTGATAGTTCTGCCTGCCTCTGTAAAACGCATGAGTCTTATCCAGCTGTCAGGAATTTTTACCTCCGGAGATTCTCCAGTTTTTTTTCTATTTTTTGTTATGGTTATTTTCCAGGGCATTGCAGCTTTGCCCTGCTTTCTTGTTCCTCCCATGTGGAGTGATTTCTTTTTGTCTTCCATCGCATCATAGAAGTTATGTGATATTCTGCCCCTTGTTGTCACCGGTACCTGCCATTGAATACGGGTGTCGCTGCGGGTTTTAAGAATAATACTTTTTTGCCGGCCCCGCAAAAAGTAGTTCATTCCTATGTAGTATCCTTCGTCAGAGGCGTGATGAACGAAGCTGTATGATTCATCATCCTGCCAGGGATTGCCGAAGGTCTTTGACCAGAGAAGATCAAGGTTTTTGTTTACTGCCAGTACCCAGAAGTTTACACCACCACTGAGGCGGTCATTTCCCAGAAGGAGGTGTCTTCCTTGCGAAGCGGGAAGTATGCGCCGTATTTCGCAGGGGCGCCCCGTGGGGAAGAGGCGCTGGTTCAGCAGTTTTCCTTCAGGGGAGATGCGCATGAGCATTCCATCATAGTTGAGACTTTTCTGAGGAGTGTCAAAGCCATGGCCGGCAATGAGAAAACTTCCATCATTGTCTTCTCTAATGATTGCTCCCACCCGCCCTGTTTTACTGGTTGTACCGCCGTAGTTGTTCTGCCAGAGAATGTCACCATCGGGTGTGAGCCTGATGAGCCAGACACGGTGCCCCCTGTCGAAGTCGTCCCATTTGTAGGTGTGAATATGCCCGAGGATGATAAAGCCCCCCTTTTTTAATTCAAGAACAGAGACAGGTTGGTCTTTTTCGGTGGTAAAGTTTTCACTGCGCCTGCCGAAGTCGATGTCTTTTTGCCAGAGTTTCTGTCCTTCAGGGGAGAGGCGCAGGGCGGTAATCCCGCCGTTTTTACCGGCTTTGGTGGCGGCAAGAAGAAATCCTCCGTTTATCAGGTGAATGGCACGAAAATTTCCATAGGAGCAGGCAAGGCTTTGCTTTTCCTGTGATGGCTGCGGGGCAAGGGGAAGAACCATGCATGTCATGAGAAACAGGATTGAGAGAGAAATATTTTTCATTTAGCTATCCCTGCTGTGTTTTTATTTCCAGGCTCTGCCAGGAGAGAGCTGAAAGTATAGCAGATTATTGTGAAAATGACAAGTTATTATCCACACCTTCAGTGATGAAAAGACCCGGAAGAGCAGGATCAGGGGATGCATTCCTTTTATTGACAGGGCATGTCAGGGAGGCTACATTGAATGCAGGAAAGAAGGGGGATGGTGTGGGCTTTAGAGGATACAGGGGTGGCCCTTTTTTTAAGGGAATGTTTCTCTTTCGTGATGACGCGGTAACCGGGGGGAGTGTGGAGACGCGTCACGATGAGGGGACCGAGGAGAAGCGGGAACGTGTCTATTACTGTCGTGAATGCGGTACCACCATAACCAGCCGAAAGTACAGTTTTGAAATGGAGGACCAGCACCTGCACACTTTTTTGAATCCTTCGGGGCTGATTTTCCAGATTTCCTGTTTTTCCCGTGCCAGGGGCTGCCGGGTCTATGGCAGCTATACGGCGGAGTTTTCCTGGTTTCCCGGGTATGAATGGGCCATTGCTCTCTGCCGGGGCTGCGGAAGGCACATGGGATGGCATTATTCTTCAGGTGCCAGTGATTTTTTTGGCCTTATCATGGAAAATCTCGCCGAGGGGGAAGAGGATTAAGAGGATTGGGCTTTTTGACTCTTTTATAGGAAATGGGCTCTGACCCCGGAAAATATTTCCTGAAAAATAAATTAATACTTTGACAAAAAGTCTGGCTGGTTTAATAATATCGAAAACGATATAATTAAAGGGTTATCTGATGTTACAGTGTCGGCAGGATGATTCAGGCCTCTCTCTTTTTTTTAAAGATCGTCTTATCGCAGAACACTATGAAAAAAGGCCTTTCATCGAGTATGGTCATGGGAAAGGGGATATCTATATTCGCCATGGCATGTATCATTTTAAGCAGAAAAAAATCACTGCAAGAGTACGTCCCCGAAAGGTCTCCTGTGACGAATCAGATTCTCGCATCCTTCTTGTCTTTGATGAAAAAGTTACCCTCACCGCCGAAGTAATCGATGAGCGGCTTCACCTCACCTTTGCATGCTCTGACCCCTCGGTAAACCGTTTCTGGGTGAACCTGAAGGGAAGCCCCCGGGAATGCATCTATGGCTGCGGGGAACAGTTCACCCGGCAGAACCTGCGGGGAAGCCGTGTTCCCCTCTGGACCTCGGAACCGGGTGTGGGCCGCAGTCACGATATCGTCACCATTGGTGCAAATATTCATTCAGGTATTGGCGGTGCATGGCACCATACCTATTTCCCACAGCCGACCTTTCTATCCTCGGAGGGCTGGTTCTGCCATGCCGAGGCGTCAAGCTACATGGAGTTTGATTTTAAAAAGAAAGATATTCATTCCCTGCATTTCTGGCAGGTGCCAGAGGCGCTGGTTGTCGATGTCTGTGCATCAGCCCTGGAGGCCATCGGTTCTCTTTCAGCGTACCTGGGACGGCAGCCGAAACTTCCCGAATGGGTCTATAACGGAATGTGGCTCGGCATACAGGGGGGGCGTGAGATAGTTGAGGAGAAGGTCGAGAAGGCGCTTCAGGCGGGTATCCACCTCGGCGGGGTCTGGGCACAGGACTGGCAGGGGATTCGCATGACACGATACGGGAAACAGCTCATGTGGAACTGGGAGTATGACCCGGAGCTGTATCCTGAACTTCCCGCCATGATTGAAAAGCTTCATGAAAAGGGAATCCGTTTTCTCGGCTACAACAATCCCTTTCTGGCTGAAGACGGCCCCCAGTTCAAAGAGGCGTCAGAAAAGGGATTTCTCGTAAAGACCCGTGACGGGAAGGACTATATCACCTATACCACCACCTTTCCCGTGGGTATTGTCGATTTTTCCAATCCCGCTGCCAGGGAATGGTTCAAGGGGATTATCAAAGAAAAGATGATCGGCGCCGGCCTGGACGGATGGATGGCGGATTTCGGTGAGTATATTCCCCCTGACGGTGTTCTCTTTGACGGAGATCCCCTTCTCTATCATAACCGGTACCCGGCGGAGTGGGCCAGGATCAACCGCGAGGCCATTGAAGAGGCGGGGGTTCTGGGGGAAGTTGTCTTTTTTACCCGTTCAGGTTTTACCGGGCAGTCCCGCTATTCCACGTTGATGTGGGCGGGTGACCAGCTGGTAAGTTTTCATCGCCATAACGGGTTTCCCACGGTGATTGCCGCGGGTCTTTCTGCGGGCATTTGCGGCATGGGGCTCTTTTCCTTTGATATCGGGGGTTTTCTTTCCATTGCACATATCAGGCGCAGCGCGGATCTCTGGATGCGCAGCGCCGAGATGGGTGCCTTTACTCCGGTGATGCGGAGCCATGAAGGGATCAATCCCGTGGTGAACCGGCAGTTTGATTCGAGCAGTGAAATTTTAAAACACCTGCAGCGCATGACGGAAGTTTACGTGTCGCTGAAGCCTTACCACCAGGCACTGACGGTGGAGTACCGGGAGACGGGACTTCCCCCCATCCGATACGCCTGGATTCACTATAGCGATGATACGCAGCTGCATAACCTGAAGTACCAGTATCTTTACGGACGGGACCTGGTGGTGGCCCCCTGTTTTCGCAAAAGACAGAAGAGGCGGCGCCTCTACCTGCCCGACGATGAGTGGATTCATCTCTGGAGCGGGAAGGTTTTCAGCGGGGGATGGCATCGCGTTGATACGCCTTATGGAAAACCGGCAGTGTTTTTCCGTGCCTCATCTCTCTTCAGGGATCTCTTTGAAAAAATCGGGGGAAGTCAATAACCGGCTGCAGGCGGGGTCCCCGTAGATGTTTAAAAAATACAGAAAATGATAAATATGTTTTTGTTGTAGAAATATTCCGGATACAGGGTATCCTGTTACCGGAAACATGGAGGAAGTTATGAATAGTACCGTTACTGAAAAACCGGTAAAGTTTGTTCATCTTTTGATTTACGGCGTAGGTGATCTCTTTGGAGGGGGTTCCTTTCTCGTCATTGGTATGCTCTTTATGTTTTTCCTCACCGAGGTGGTGGGCCTCTCACCGGGAAAGGCGGGTATGGTCTTTGCCATTGGCAAGGGATGGGATGCCATTTCTGATCCCCTTATGGGATATCTTTCAGATAAAACGCGGTCCCGTTTTGGAAGGCGTCGTGTTTATTTTCTCGCAGGAATCGTTCCCATTGCTGTTGCCTTCATTCTTATGTGGGTTCCCCTGGAGACAAAGAATCAGTGGGCCCTTTTTGCCTACTACAGCTTTGCCTATGTTCTTTTCAGTACGGTCTTTACCATGGTTATGGTGCCTTATGCGGCCCTTAACGCGGAAATGTCTACGGATTACAAGGTGCGGTCACGCCTTTCCGGGGCGCGGCTTATTTTTTCCGGTGTTGCTTCTCTCCTGGGGGGGACTGTTCCGAAGATTATTATTGATGCCTATCCCGGGGACCCGGCAACGGGGCACATGGTTATGGCAGTTTTTTTCGGGCTTCTCTTTGCCCTTCCTTTTATTATTGTGTTTCTCGGTACCTGGGAACTTCCCTGCCCGGAAGATGACTCCCGCGATAAATCCCTTTCGATTTTTCGGGAATTTTTTACCATCATGAAAAACCGGTCCTTTCGTGTACACATTTCCATGTATATCTGTTCTTATACCGCCATGGATGTTCTCATGGCACTTTTTGCCTACTTTTTGACCTACTACCTGGGGAAACCGAAAATATTTCCCGTTGCCATGGGGTCACTGCTTCTCACGCGGATTATCATGCTGTCAGTCTACGTTGCCCTGGGCAACAAAAAAGGAAAGGGCTTTGCCTATAGGACGGGCCTGATTATATGGTTCATTGGTATGGCTCTGAGCCTGACACTATCCCCTGAATCATCGGTAATGTCCATTGCCCTTGTCTGTGTCATCATCGGCCTGGGTACCTCTGCGGGTGTCCTTATCCCCTGGGCCATGTTGCCTTCTATTATCGATGTGGACGAGTTGATTTCGGGGCAGATGCGTTCCGGTATTTATTCTGGGGCTATGACCCTTATGAGAAAATTGATCCAGGGGATTATTGCCATGCCCCTTATCGGCTTTACCCTCGAGGCCATCGGTTTTGTTTCGAACCAGGCTCAGAGCCCTGAAGTATTAAGCGCCCTGAAGATATTTTTTCTTGCCGGGCCGGGGGCCCTTGTCTTTTTGGGCATCATTGTGGCAACGCGATTTAAAATTACCCCGGAGACACATGGTATTCTTGCGGCTGAAATCGACCGCCTCAAAAAGGGTGGATCAAAGAGCGACGTTACCCCTGAGACAAAAGAGGTGTGTGAACTTCTTACAGGTATCCCTTACGAAGACCTTTATCCTGTGAAAAAATAATTATTTTTGGGACAACCCCGGAGAAGTATTTTTTTCCGGGGTCCCGGGGTCACTTTCAGGGGTCAGAGCAGTTTCTCAAAATTAATTTTTTTCATATTGATTGAATGTGTCTGTTCAGGGGGCCTGCCCCGTGCAGGCATTCCGTAGACGAGCATGCTGATTTCATCGATTTCCCTGATTTCCTGCGCCAGGTCATCGCAACTCTCCGCCGGGGGGGTAAGGCGCATGGACATCAGTATTTCCATGCTGTACTGTTTCTGTATTTCTTCACAATAACGTATTTTTTCGATTAATTTTTCACATTCCTGTTTCTGCCGTGAAAGGACCTCCCGGGGATCATCTTTTTCGGTGAGCCTGCCGAAAAGGAGCGCCGCCCTTTTAAGCAGTTGAGTCGCATTTTTCTGCATAAGAGAGGTTTTCCCAAGGGCCCCGGCAAGAAGGAGCATTTCTTCCCTGCCGCGGGGACTGATGCGGTGCCAGTTCTTTCGCAGGGCGGCGCGCAGGTGCGCTGGTACGGGCAGGGAGGGGTCAGAGCCTCTTTTGGCAGGAATGGCGTCGGGCAGGGGCAGGCCAATGTTCAGGGGGGTGATGATCTCTTCGAGAAGTGTGCCCGTGAGGGTCAGAGCCCCGGGGAGACTTTTCCCGTCAAGGCGTACCGCGAGGGTTTTTACTTCCCCCCTTATTTTATCTTTTATTTTTTCAATATCGTGCAGTGAGAGGCCTTTGGGGGGAAGGTGTCTCTCCAGGGATTCCCGCAGGCCCCGGGAAGGATGAAAGAGAAGGCGGTAGATGCCGCTTTCAGCAGCCTCTTCTGACATGAGAAAGGCGGAAGTTTCAGTGGGGGTGTCAATTGCCAGGGTGCTTTTCAGAAAGAAGGCAATCCCAGGGGTTATGTCAAAGGGGCGGGAGAGGAATTTTATTATTTCTTCTGTGACAGGTGCGTGCATGGTTTCTCCTTTCTGGTTCTCTGCGGGGTCAGAGCCTCAGTTGATTTGAAGGATTTCAGGCATCTCCGATGATTCAAGGGATTTGAAGCCCCTGACCAGGACCAGGGCAGCCATGTCTGCCCAGTAACGGTGGCCCTTTTCGGGAAAGGCGAGCCTGAGCAGTCCGTGAAGCACAACGATTTCCATGAGGCGGAGCCTGTGCCGTTCGCTGTCGATGGAAAGGGTTATGGTCTCGCTGTATTTCAGGGCGCGGGGTATGGTGATGAGGGTACCCACGTCCCAGTCAAGGGGGCATATGCTGACAGCGTTTTTTACCCTGCCGGTGCGGTTTCTTACGACGCCGCGGCTGAAGATCAGTTTTTCTTCTCCCAGGCCGAGGCGGGCCACAGCGCGGTAGATGAATTCATTGATGCTTTTGGGAACTCCTGCGGCAAAGTGGCAGTTGCGCAGGCCCCGGGGGACCTCCTTGATGCGGCGGCGTTGTCCCTCGAGGCGGGTACCAGGGACGACGATCCAGTGGTCTGTTTCCTCGACGGGAACAATGGGTATGATGGTATTTTGTTTCTTTTCTTTTGTCATGGATTCATTTTTTCCTGCGCTGGAATGTAAGAAAAGTTTCTCGTTTTTCTTTGTTTCATCACCGACTATATAGATACTTTTATATCTCCTGTGATAATGCCACATGAGGGTGCGGGGATGCAATGAAAATATTAACTTCCCCCCCCAAACATGGGGATTGCGGGGGCCTTTGCGGGGAGGCTTTTCATATGAAAAAAAACAGTATTTTGATAATCATGGCTCTGACCCTTGCGGTGGCGGGGTGTGCGCGCTCCGTTGTGCCTGCAAAACCGGTGGTCGCGGAGGATGCCGGGGCTGTCTACATACTGGGTGAGGATCTCAGGGTGGAGATGATCAGTCCCGGCGTGTATCTTGTGACGCACAGTTTTCCATGGGCGGCGAATTCCCTGGTGGTGAACCTGGGGGTGAAGGGTATGGTTATGGTGGATACGCCTTATACTCCCGCGGCAACAGAGATGGTCCTGGCGTGGATGGTGAGGAAGTTTAAACAACTGCCGGTCATGGCCATTGCCACGGGGTTTCATGTGGACAACCTGGGGGGGCATGAAGCCCTTAAAAAGCGAAAGGTGCCACTTTACGGCCTGCCCCTGACGGGGGAACTGGTGCGTACCCGTGGCGCGGCGCACCTGAAGGCTCTGACCCTTCTGCTGAAGGGGGAAGAGAACGCCCGTTACCGTAAAAGCTATGAGGCTCTGACCCTCACGGGGGCGGATATCTTTTTTCATCCGGACAGTGAGGGGTCTGTTCGCCTCATGGAGGGAAGTATCGATATTTTTTACCCGGGGCCGACCCATACCCGGGACAACCTGGTGGTCTTTTTCAGGGAGAAGTCTCTTCTTTTCGGGGGGTGCATGATTTTCGCTGCCTCACGGGGTAAACCGGGACATGTTGCTGACGCGGATATGAAGCAGTGGCCCTGGAATGTAGAAAAGGTACTGCAGCGCTACGCCGGGGCGGTTATGGTCGTACCGGGCCATGGCCTGCCGGGGGATGTTTCACTTTTACGCCATACCATTGATGTGCTCCACCGGTTTCGGCGGGGGGAGAAGTAGATAGATAATGGTGGGGTCAGAGCCTCTTCTGTATGTCTGGTTATTCTGATCCTGTGCTGTTAATACAGGTAATCTTTATACGGATACTTCCCGCTCTGAAGGTGGTGAATCGATCCGGGCGGATGTTTATCAGGTCTACATCAAGGATTGTGTTGTCCCGTGTTCCCGGGGGAATGGTGACCTCCAGGTGCGAGGTGGTGTGGATGCGCCCTACGCCGCGGCAGACGTGGCAGTCAGCATGGCGTCCCTGGCATAAGGGGCAGGGCATGCGGGAAGGGAGTTCCACGTAGGCACGGGCCCCTTCTTTCAATTCTGTTGCCGTGGCGAGTATTTCAATGTCCTGGCCCAGGTGATAGAGGATGTCCTTTCTTTTGAGGCCCTGGGGAAGAAGACGTATCTTCAGCATCTCCTTCAGGTTCGCGGAGTAGCGTATCCTTTTTTTGGGTATAGCGGGGAGGATGTTTTCGGTTTTTCTCAGCTGCGCTAATAGATGGTCATAGGCTGTTTTCATGTTCATGTCGGAGAGTATGCGGTAGCCTCGGATAATGAGATCAATGAGTTCGACTTCCCCGCTGCCACCGGTGTCGGGGTGGTGGCGCTTTATCATCATTCTGAAGGCGGTGCGTACCACTTCAGGTGTGGCATTGGTTTCGATGCCGAAAAGGCGGTAGTAATCAATGAGGTTTCCCTCGTTGTCATGGTAGGGGCTGTTCATGTTTTTGTGTATCACGGGGCAGTCTTTGTGTAAAGCGAATATCAACTTCCCCCTGTTTCTTTGCCTGCGAGGGTCAGAGCCGGTACCCTGCGAGAATCGCCCTTACTTCCCCCCATAATTTACGAAAAATTAAGCGAAGCACAACAATGACTTTGCAATCTTTATATTTCATTTACCTTTCTTTTTGATATTTACCCTGAACAAAGGTTATGCGAGGTATATATGAACAGCCAGGTTAAACCTGCCAGAATTGATGTTTTCTACAAGCCCGGTCTTTCTATGAATGATTCGGCACTGGAAAATTTTTCTGTTATGATAAAGGATGCCGCGGCGTCCTGCTTTGGCGCCCTTCCCGATTACCAGGTTATGCGGGGGACGCGTGATGAGCTGCGGGACAAGGTCATTGCCGTTGCCTGGAGTGACGCGACAAAGACACAGATCGATGGTTTCTGCTCTTCTGTTCTTCTTCCCGTTGAGGGGGTGGGTGAGGTGCTTCACCTGGGCCTTACCTGTGTCAGGCCGTCGGCGCGGAGCAGGGGCCTGACACATGTCCTGACGCATAAGGCAGTGGCGAGCCAGCTTTTTCGGACCAGTCCCATTATCGGGAAGCTCTGGATTTCGAACTGCGCCGCGGTTTTGAGCAGTCTCGTCAACGTGGCCCTTTATTTTGAAAATGTTTATCCTTCTCCCTTTGCCCGCAGCAGGAAGACGAAGGAATATGACCTGATTGCCGCGGCTATTGATGCCTATTATCGTGATAAAATGTTTATTAATGATGATGCTGTTTTTGACGGGGAAAGCTTTATTTTTCAAAAGAGTGTCAAAAACACGGTTTTTCAGAAGGAGGGCTCTGACCCCACCTTTCACCATCGCAACAGGATTCTCAACAGTTACTATCAGGGGATTTTAGATTTTGATCGTGGAGACGAGGTTCTTCAGATTGGTTATGCCAGTACCTTTGCCGCCATTAAGCATATGCTGCGTATGAACAATAAAAAGGTTCACCCCGCCTACATTCAGGATGATGAAACTTTCGAAGAAAAGGTGGCCCGCACGGCATGAGGCGTTTTTTTCAGGCCGCATGTTTTATGGGGCGCCTTGCCTCAGGCGGGTGCGGGGAAGTTTTGGTTTTCGATACGCTTTTGGATGGGGAGGCTCTGACCCTCCAGGCACGTGTTTTTCGCCCACGTGAGGGAAAGCCGGTCCGGGGAACGATTCTCTCCGTGATTGGCCTTTCTGTGCATGGCAACGACGATGCACGGATGGATCTCCTGAACAGGGCCATGGCCCGTGCCGGATTTATTGTTGTTTCACCTTCTTATGATGACATTATTTCCTTTCGTATCAGTTCAGAAACCATTGATCATGTTGTAGAATCAGTGCGAATAATTGTGCGCACTGTTGATCTCTCTCCTTATGGTTCCCTTTCCATCATCGCCCCTTCCTTTTCAGGGGGAATCTGTCTTTCTGCTGCTGCGCGAAGTGAAATATCTCCCTGGATTAAAGCTGTCTGCACAATAGGAGGCTTCAGTAATGTCAGGGAAGTTCTTCATTTTCTTATGGGAGAACCGGAGAGTGATGATTACGGGAGAATGATAATTTTAAAGAATTTTATTCATTACCATCCCCTGGGTAACAGTGAACTAGCAGGGGCCTGTGAGACTGCCTACCTTGATAACGGGTTCAGCCGGGAGGTTCCGGAACTTCCTGCATACCTTGCCAAAATTTCCCGGGAAAACAGGGATGTTTTTATGAAACTTCAACAGGATTCTGTTTTTCGCATGGATTTCTGGTCAGTTATTGAAAAAAAGCTTCGCCGGGAATCAGATCTTTTTGATAAATTTCATGTTTTTGATTACCTTGATTCGCTTGCCTGTAATACGATTCTTATCCATGGTGAAAAAGACAATGTTATTCCTTCTTCTGAGTCGGTCAACCTTCACAGGGAAATCCTTAAACGTGGAAGATCGTCTTTTCTGGCAGTGACACCTCTGATTTCTCATGGAGATACCAGCTACCGTTTGTCCATGCTGCCGGAGCTGCTGCGACTGGTCAATGTGTTCAGTAGATTTTTTAAATGTGCAGAATCTGTGCCGGTTTCTTTCACGTATAGTGATGAATCTGTTTCAGGGAATGATGTGTTGCCGCGTATTGAAGCTGTTTCTTAAAATTTTTTTCGAGGATAGATGCTCTGACCCTCCTGTTTTATTCAGGGTGTTTTTGATGCTCTGACCCCTTTTTTCCAGGACCTGGCAAAAAAAGATTGCAATATTTTTTTATGTTTTATATATTATGTCTCCTGAGGATATTGGAACTGCATGTTAGAGAAAAACAAGAATAAGATTTTTGTTCTCGATACCAACGTTGTTCTGTATGACTACCGCTCGATATTTTCCTTCCAGGAACATAATGTTGTAATACCTATTACCCTTCTTGAAGAAATTGATCGTTTTAAAAGGGGAAATGAAATGATCAATTATAATGCCAGGGAATTTTCCCGTGAACTCGATGCCCTTATGTCTGAACAGTCAGCAAAAGAGGGAGTTGCTCTTGAGGCGGGGGGAAATATCTTTGTGAGAACCAATATTCAGAAGGACAGTTACTTAAAAGAACTTTTCTGGGAAGATACCCCGGATCATCGTATTTTGACAGTTGCATATAATCTTTCACGTGAATATGGAAATGACCGGGTTGTTCTTGTCTCAAAGGATATTAATCTTCGCATGAAGGCGAAGTCTATTGATATCAAGGCTGAAGACTATGAAACAGGTAAAATACAGAATATTGACAAGCTCTATACAGGCAAAAACCTTGTTGAAGGCATTGATCATGATGTTATAGACCGCATTTATAAAGAGGGCTCTGTCCCTCTTGAAGAGTCGGGATTTACAGGGGAGCCTCTTCCTAATGAATATTATATATTGCGTAATACCAGCCAGTCGATACTGGCCACGTATGTTAAGTCTTCAAATGAAATCAGTATTGTTGAAAAAAAACGCGCCTATGGAATTCAGCCGCGGAATGCTGAACAGACATTCGCCCTGCATGCCCTGATGGATCCTGATATTCAACTCGTGACTCTTTCGGGAAAAGCGGGAACGGGAAAAACCCTTATGGCCCTTGCAGGTGCCCTGGAAAAACGAAAGGATTATAAGCAGATTCTTCTTGCGCGTCCCATCGTTCCTCTCGCGAACAGGGATATTGGTTATCTCCCTGGAGATGTTCATGAAAAGCTTGATCCTTATATGCAGCCGTTATTTGATAATCTTTCAGTGATCCAGAACCAGTTTGCAGAAGATTCTTCGGAATATACGCGGATTAATGAAATGGTGACGCGTAAAAAGCTGGTAATAACAGCCCTGGCTTATATCCGCGGGCGTAGTCTGCCCCGTGTGTTTTTCATTGTTGATGAGGCACAAAACTTAACCCCTCACGAGGTGAAAACCATTATTACACGCGCCGGTGAGGGGACAAAAGTGGTATTTACCGGTGATCCTTACCAGATTGATACGCCGTATCTCGATTCTCGTTCAAATGGTTTAACTTATCTGATTGATAAGATGAAGGGGCAGAATCTGTATGCCCATATCACCATGGAAAAAGGAGAAAGATCTGAGCTCGCCGAGATTGCATCAAATTTGCTCTGACCCCGATTTAAATTGATATCAGCTAAATAAGAGTCGTGATAATTTTTTTATTTTATAAAACCTTTAATTCCGTTCATCACCAGTTCTGAAGCCATTGCCGCAAGGATAAGGCCGGTGACCTTGCTCATTATTTCCAGTCCCTGTTTTTTTACCACTTTTTCAATGTATCCGGCAATGAAGAGCAGTGTCCCTACGATGAGTATCGCAGTTACAACTGCTCCGATCCCGATAAGTTTAAAGTGAAATTCAGGAAGTTCACTCCCCATTACAAGAAGAGCCCCGGTTGTTGCAGGTCCAATTCCAATGGGGATTGCCAGGGGGACTACTGCAATATCTTTTTCTTCATCACTGAGAACAAGAGTGTCAGACCCCTGTACCAGGGATTTTGCAGAAAGGAAGAGAAGGATGCCTGTACCTATGCGGAATGAATTTAAAGTAATACCAAAAATGTTAAAAATCTGGTTTCCCAGTAATACAAGGACAATAGCGATAATAATAAGTGAAAAGGTGACTTTGGCAGCAGTTCGTTTCCTTCTTTGATTATCCATTTCTTTTGTCATAGAAAGGAAAGAGGATAGAAGGAAAAATGGAGTCAGGAGAAAGAAAAATTTTAAAAATAAATGTATGTAAAGGCTGAGCATGACTTCCCCCGATTATTAATTAATTTTTTGTCAGGGTAGATGGTGCAACGAATCTTTACAATTTTTATTTAATGTCTTTTTGATAAATTTTCGTTGTTTAGTTGATGAGGATTTTTTCTTTTAATCGTTTTTTATAATAGGCATCAAACTGTAAGAATTTTTTTGCTCTTTCTTTGTGATTTTTACCCAGAGCAAGGTAGTATGGATGAAATGTAATTTTGACAGGTGGCTTATAGTCGGGGTCTATCAGAAGCCTGAAGGTATTGTAATATGACTCATGTGGGTCGTTATGAATTCCTTTTGTTACAGTATTGTAGCCTATGTAGAGGGCAGAATTAATAAAATATTCTTCAGGGTTTTCACTCAGTTCAATAATTTTACATTTAAACCTGTCATTCCAGAAGGGGCCTGTACGTCCTGTTTTTCGATTATAGCCTTCAGCAATTCTTGATTTGATGTATTGCATTATCCTGCTTATATTTTCCCCTCCTTCAACTGTTTGAATGGTGAAATGAAAATGATTTTCTACAAAATTTATTTGAATGAGGTGGAAGTTGTATTTTTCCAGAGTCCTGTTGATAACTTCGATCGCCATATCAATTACCCATTTTTCTGATAGCAGATTTTTCAGTTCAATGCACCGAGAATAGCAGTGATAGGTTGCGCCGGGTATCCAGGGTCGTAAATCTCTTGGCATTTTTTTCTCCTTACTTTACATATTACGGGTTTTCCCCTTTTGATGAGGTAACGAAGGAGGTGGGGCCAAAAGTTGGGTTTTTTTGAAATTTTTTAGTTTTTTTAAATTTTTTTGGAGTACGAGGATTGTTTGTCGCTATTGTGTCTGAAAAAGCGCTGATTTAAGAGGCTCTGACCCCTGATGTCTGTTTGTGGGAAAAATAATGCAGGTAAATTAAATATTGAGTATTTTTTTAATAAAAAATGCAATCTGTTCAATATCATTACGTTTAAAGCATGGGAGATCTGTTTCTATTTCATTGTCAGTCACAATGGCTCTGACCCCTTCGATTCCTGAAAGAAACAAAGGGGGTGATGACTGGTCTCCAGCAACTTCAATTTTAAGTGTTTCTTCTACTTTATAACCTTCTATAATAATCAGATCAATGTTTTGGGACATATATTTTTCTGCTATCTGGAGGGGGGACAAAGATT
Organism: uncultured Leptospirales bacterium; assembly: GCA_964534225.1. GTDB lineage: Bacteria > Spirochaetota > UBA4802 > UBA4802 > UBA5550 > CAZHNW01. The sequence goes on from CAZHNW010000035.1 coordinate 23,963, forward strand.
CTGCAAGGTCACTGATCATACCAATTTTCTTATTGTTGGTGACAATAACTGTTTCCGCCCCTGCTTCACGATGTCGATATGAATCTTTTCCTTTTTTATCGAAGGAAAATTCATGAAGAGTATGCTTTATAAGACCAATATGCATATTCTGACTTGTAAAATGCTTTATCAACTTTTCAATAAGAGTTGTTTTGCCTGAATTTGAGCGTCCAATGAATGAGATAATTGGTGGCATATTCATTTCCCCGCTAATATTGGATTTTACTATTCATCATACCTTGTTAATCTTTTGTCAATGGTTTCTGGTGATAATGTTATTTATTTCATTTTCTGACATTGTTGTAATATCCGTCGAATATTTATATTTATTGATGTTATCACTTTATGTGGAAAGTCTTACTGATTTGAGGTAAAAAGGGTCAGAGCCTATTTTTTAAAAAAGTGCAGGTGGATATATTGTGTTCCAATTGATGGGAACTCAGCCTTGATTTTACAGAAAATCTTTTCTCCAATTATATACAATGATTGCATTTCTACAGCTCTTTTATTATACTGATTAGATTAAGTTTTTGTTATCTATCGAAAAGAGACAGGACAAAAGATGAGCCAGGAAATACATACTATAAATAACCCCGATCAATTCGAACACATAATAACCAAATATTTTAAAGGGAACCAGATACAGGTGCGCATTACCGGGGGCACCCTCCCGGTACAGTTTCTGGGTTTTTCAGAAGGAATGGCGGCCTTTCAGGTACAAAATATCAAGAATCTCCCTTCAGAGTGTACCTTTGTTGTAAAAATGGGGCTTAACCTTATTTACGGCTATTTCAAACAGGTGAGGCAGGAGGAGGGGAACCTTTTTCTTTTTACTCCCATGCGTTTTCAAATTATCACAATAAAAAGAAGTGAAGAAAGGTCAACCATTGCAGGCGAAACGGGTGGGAAAAAACTCGTTTTTATAACCAACATTGTTTCGGATTTTATGCTGGTCAATTCTCTTGAGGATTCAGAAAAGACTGTAGATCGTATCAGGGATAAAATTGTCGATGATTTCGATAATGCCTATGAAAAGATACGAATTTTTTTAAGCAGTGATGGGATTACTGATACGCGTATGAAGTATTTCAACACCCATAAGATACCGCTATTTGTGCCTGACATTGATAATCTCGACAAGGCACCTGATGTGAATCAGGTACATCACTTTATTAACAATATCCTTCCCACGGATTATTATTTTAAAAATAATAATTTCAAGTCGGAAGTGTCCATTCCTCTGCTTTACATGATGAAAATGCCCTATGGCTATATTCAGATTAATAGCAAAAGCCCCATGGCGGACACTGTATTGAGAAATATGAAGCAACTTGCAACCATGGCATCAGGTTATTTCGATAAACTCAAGATTTTCAAGTCAACTGATGAGAGGTTCATTGTTGTTAATGTTTCAAAAAAAGGTTTTGCCATTGCCTTCAGGGAGAGGAAGTATATCCGTTATTTTAAAAAAGACAGTGCCATTGCTGTTGACATGATTCTCCCTGGTAATAACAAGGCCTCTGTTTTTTCTATAGTGCGCCATATCACCACAAAGGAGAACAAGATTATTGTTGTCGGATTTGAGATTGTTGATATCGACGCTATTGGTGAAGTCCACTATGATGAGTTCCTGGAAAAATTTGGTAAATAACAAAGTGTATGTTTTTCATTTTAATGGAAAATTTCTACGCCTCCTGATACAACAAGGCGTTTTTCTCTGCTGTCCACAAGACCGAATATATTGCCGTAGAGAATTTTTACAAAAATTCCCGCCCGATAATTAATTTTTTCTATTGTATAGAGTATGCCTGTTTTCCCGGCTATGGTGTTGACCCGGTTAATTATCGGGTAACGCATTGACTGCTGAACCGGCCCGCTTACTGTATCAATATATATTGAATCAGTCCTTGTCTGCCAGCCTTTGAAAATGTAACGGTCATAAAGAGAAATATACCATGTCAGTGACCGGGGAAGAGACCAGAACAGTTCAAGTCCTGCGCTTGCTCCATTGCTGAAACCAAGATCACTGTTATGCATCTCCGGTGTATTTTTTGAAAAGCAGTAGAACTGGTAATCGAAGAGGGCTCTGACCCTGATTTTTTTTGACACCATGAAGCTGTAATCAAGCCGTAACAGGATGGAATTCAAATGTACGTTGCGATACATTGTATCGTAGATCATCTCAAAGGCGGTGTCATTGTTTTCCCAGAAACCTTGTGAAGGGTGGGCACTTTCATGTTCGAATCCGGGTGAGAACCTGAGATGATGAGGGGCTTTTTGAAAAAGGGGAATGGCATATGAAACAAAGAAAAATCCCCGCCAGTTATGGTTGGGGAGAGGGGCCTGTGTAAAGCGTTTTTCATTTCTCGATTCAAAGAACCCCCCGAAGGAGATGTCGCAAAGGGTAAAGAAGTCTCCCGCTTTTATCGAAGGGGCTCCATAATATTCATAGGCAAAACCAACAAGGTCAGGGTCTGCCATGTTCGCATTCCGCATGCTGAACAGGGGTATGGCTGATATTAGAATGGCACCAGTTATTAAAATTTGTAATAATATTTTTTTCATGTTGCTATTGTATTTCCAATAAAATGTTTTTAATTTCTGCCCTGATTGAGTATCTTGTTTCTGAAGAATGTCAATAAAAAGTCTTATGGGAATTTCTAAAAGGAGTCACTATGACAGTTAATGCTATCCTGTTTCTTTATGTTATAACAGCCCTGATATTTTTTGTCATTGATCTTTTCTGGCTGGGGATCGTGGCCAAAAAAATGTACCGTCGCCACCTGGGACACCTTCTTGCGGAAAAGACTAACTGGCCTGCGGCCATTATTTTTTATTCACTTTACATTATCGGCCTTCTGGTCTTTGCCCTTTTGCCTGGATTAAAAGCAGGCTCTCTTTCCTATACATGCCTTCACGGGGCCCTTTTCGGGTTTTTTACCTACCTGACCTATGACCTGACCAACCTGGCCACCATGAAAAAGTGGCCGGTACTCATTACTGTTCTTGACACGGTATGGGGTACCTTTATCGCGGGTGCTTCAACTTCCCTCGCATGGCTTGCCTTTACCCGTCTCTACTAAAAAGGCCCCCGCTGCCGGGAGGCCTTTTGATAGAAATCTAAAAACAGATCCTACATCTGCTGTGTATCGTGTCATGGTGTCTGGAATTTTTTCTGGCATGCTGCCGCGCGCCTTTCCAGTGCTTCAAGTCTCTTCTGGGTGCCGGGACTCATCGATACCTTGAGGGAAATGGCCCTGCTTGAGTATTCGGCAAGTTTCATGCTCTTCATCCCCAGTTTCTGGAGAAGGGCGGTTTTTTGTGCCATGGAAGCACCCTGGTATGAATCAGCGGCTTTACAGAAATCATTGATAAAGGCGGTATAGTCCCTCATAAAGGCCTGCACGTTAGTATTGCTGCCCGCAGTTACATAAGAAAGGGTAAGGGTGGCAGAGAGAAAACAGGTGGCAAAAAGAAGAATCGGGGTTTTTGAAAGTCTCATAACTTCCTCCAAAAAAATAAATAGTAATCTATTTCTTTGCTCTATAAAAGTCAATGATTATCTTTGGCATTGACGTGTAATAAAATGGGCATGTTTAGTTATGGGGGGAAGTTTAAACCTGCAGAAGGAGCATCACCGCAAGGCTGAGGAGAAGAACAAGGACTGTTTTTCTGAAGAGGTCTCTGTCGATGCGGCTGTAAAACTCCATGCCAATGTAGATGCCTGCCAGTATCACGGGAATGGCCATCCCCCAGAGACGGATGACCTTCATGGTAATGATGCCGCTGATGCCATGGGAAGTAACAATCATGATGCCTGAAGCCATGAAAAAAGACTGCAGGGTTACCTTTACCTCGTCGGGACTCCATTTTTGCAGGGAGGAATAAACAATAACAGGGGGGCCGTTGCTGTTGATGGCACCCCCCAGGAGACCTGAGAAAAAGCCCGCCAGGTATCCCCACCGGTGGGAAAGATCGCGGGGCCTGAGTCTGCCTGAAAGAGAGAGAAGTGAGTAGATGAGCAGTATACCCGCAAGAAGAAGCTTGATAAACTTTTCATCAACGCGGGTAAGAAGAAAAACCCCCGCGGGAATTCCCACAACGGCCCCTGCCAGGAGGGGAAGGATCTTTTTCAGGCTGAAGCTCTTGCGCAGGTAGAGAAAAAGGACAAGGGTGAGAAAAGTCCCGCTGAGTGCTACAAGGGGGACCAGCTCTTTCATGGGAAGCATCAGGGCCAGGAGGGGCATGGCAACAAGGGCAAAACCAAACCCCGCCAGGCCCTGAACAAGGGAGCCGCCGAAAATAATGGCGGCAATGATTAGATAGCTCTCCATTATTTAAAGAGGTCTTTTTCCATGTCACTTATTTCTTTGCGGCAGTTATCAAGAAAGTCCTGCCACTGTGGCTCAAAGCCCTCTCCAAAGGGGGTGTCCAGCCAGGCGTTGATGATTTCCTTTGCGTGAGGGCCCGGTGTGAGCCATTCGCCGAAGACAATGACATTGGCGCCGTTGATGGCAGATGCTTTTTCGGCTTCGTAGATGCTGGTGCAGTGAACAGCATAGACCCCGGGGAACTTGTTGGCGGTAATGACACTTCCCGCGCCGGTACCGCAGATGATGACGGCCTTTTCATACTTCCCCTCGGAGACCGCCTTTGCGACAGCAGCGGCGGATTTGTGGTAGGGAACGAATTCCCCGTCTTCCTTCATGCCGAGATCATCAACGGAGTGACCCTGTGATGAGAGATGTTCGATGATATCTTTTTTAAGGGCCAGTCCCGCCCGTGTCGTTCCGATGGCAAATTTCATGATTTTCTCCTTTTCTATTTTGTTTTTATAAGATTTTTTACGGCATCGATGATGTGGGATACGCCGAAGCCGTGCTTGTCAAAGAGGTACTCCTCCGTGGCGACTTCACCGAAGCGGTCCGGTATGCCGAGGCGTTTTATTTTTGTGGGAAGTTCTTCGCCCAGTACTTCTGCCACGGCGCCACCAAGGCCCCCGATGGTGTTCTGGTTTTCCACGGTGACAACGGCGCCGGTTTTCTTCGCGGATGATACAAGGCTTTCATTGTCAAAGGGTTTCACTGACGGGTAGTGGAGGAGGTCAACACTGATACCTTCTGCGGCGAGTTCTTCCGCGGCTTTCAGTGCGAACTGGGTCATGTATCCTGTTGAGACAATGGTGGCGTCTTTCCCTTCTTTTAGAGAGACCGCCCTTAAGGGATCGAAGGTGTGGTTCTCGTCAAAAAGGGGTGCCACCTGTGAGCGCACCAGCTGCATGTAGGTGGGTTGTTTTTCCTGTGCCATGTATTTCATCACCGCCCGCAGTTCAAAGGGATCAGCGGGGCTGTAGACATGCATGTTGGGCATGGCGCGCATGATGGCAAGGTCCTGGAAGTCCATGTGGGTGCCGCCGTTGGGGCCCTGGGTGATCCCCGGTGCGGTGCCGACAATTTTGACATTGTTGTTCGCATAGGCGGCGCTGATGGTGACCTGGTCGTAGACACGGCGTGTTGCAAAGCAGGAGAAACTGGCGCAGAAGGGAATCTTTCCCTCGTTGGCGAGTCCCGCGCTGACACTGATCATGTTGGCTTCTGAAACTCCAACGTTGACAAAGTTGTCCGGGTGCTTTTCAATGACCGTTGGATTGGTGCCTGATGCCTTGGAGAGGTCAGCTTCGACACAGATAACGTCTCTGTTATTTTCTATCAGTTGATTGAGGGTATGTGCATAGACAGCACGCATTTCCATTTCTGAGTAATTCATTATCGGCTCCTTTTTCAGTAGGGAAGTTCATAATCGTATTCGAGTCCCTGGATGTACCTGTCATAGGTCTCCTGGTCGGGGATCTTGATGTTGTGTGACTGGGGAAGATTTTCGATGAGGCAGTGGTCTTTGCCCTTTACGGTGTGTGCGATGATCATGGCGGGTTTCCCCTTTACGGCCTTTGCCTTCTGAATGGTGTCATAAATGACATCCCAGTTGTGGCCATCCATTTCAAAAACTTCCCAGCCAAAGGCGCGCCACTTGTCCGCCAGGGGTTCCAGGGAGAGGACCTCGTCAGTGGTGCCGTCGATCTGAAGCTTGTTGTAATCACAGATTCCCACCAGGTTGTCCAGTTTCTGGTGTGCCGCGAACATGCCCGCTTCCCATACCTGGCCTTCATTGCTTTCACCGTCACCGATGATGCAGAAGACACTGTTTTTGCTGTTGTCTTTTTTCAGGGCCATGGCGATCCCTGCCGCGCAGGAAAGCCCCTGCCCCAGAGAACCGGCGGTCATGTCGATGCCGGGTGTCTGTATCTGGTCAACGTGACTGGGAAGGCGTGTGCCGTTTTCGTTAAGGGTGGCAAGCCATTTCTTCGGGAAAAATCCCCTGTAGGCAAGCATGGCATAGAGTACGGGGCCCGCATGTCCTTTTGAAAGAACGAGACGGTCCCGTCCCTCCCAGCGGGGGTTTTCCGGATCGTATGTCATGATACGGTCGTAGAGGGTCACGATAATTTCGACGAGGCTCAGAGCCCCCCCGAGGTGGCCGGAACCGGACCGGCATATCATGTCGGTAATGACATAGCGGAGTTCCTGAGAAAAGCTGTTAAAGGACTCGCGGTTGAATTCAGGGTGCTGAATAATGCTCATTTTTTACTCCTTGATAATCAGTGTATTATGCCCAGAAGGCTTCCCATGCCGTAGACGGAAAGTGTCACCGCAAGGGATGAGGCGATTGTCATAAATATGCCCGCCTTGACCATGTCACCAATGGTAAAATACCCGGCTGAATAGGGTATGACATTGGTGGGGGTGGAAGTCACCAGTATGAAGGCGAGACTCGAGGTGATCCCTGCGGGAATGGCCAGCAGTGCCGGATCGAGGTTCAGTGATCCCGCCAGGGCAATGAGAAGGGGGACAACAATAATACCGGTGACGGTATTGCTCGAGAACATCACTTTCAGGAGTGAAACCCCCAGTACGATAACAAAAATAATCATGGCGGGATGAAGAGAACCGATGGCGCGAAAGGATATCCATGCGATCCATTCTGCGGCACCGGTTTTGTAGATTGCCATACCTAGGGCCAGTCCTGTGACAATGAGTATGATACCTCCCCAGCTTATATCATTCTCCGCTTCTTTCCAGGTCATGATGTCAAGGCCGGGGAGAAAGAAGAGAAGTCCGCAGGTTATGGCCACATAGGAGATGGAGAGAAAATCAATGGTGCCGCCTGACCATTCTTTGATAAAAGGGCCCATGATCCAGAGTGCAATTGTGGTGAGAAAGATAATCAAAACAGCGACTTCACGCCAGTGAAGGGAACCGAGTTCTTTTTGCTGGTTTTCAATATCCTCTTCTGAAAGGGAAAGGTTAATCGTCTCCAGCGGAAAGGTTTTTATCAGGATGATCCATCCCATGGGTATCATCAGCAGCATGGCGGGATATCCCAGGGCCATCCACTGTAGAAAGGAAAAATCAATGCCTGCAAGGTCTTTCAGAAATCCGATAGTCAGGGGGTTGGGGCCGCAGCCGGCGGGGGTTGAAATACCCCCGATGAGGGGGCCCCAGGCGCAGGCGATGAGAAGGGCCCTGCCAAAGTTGCTTTCAAGGGGGGCAAGATCAGCATCCTTCAGGATGGAGACTCCCAGGGGCATAAGCATTGCCGCGACAGCCATGTCGGTGATCCACCCTGAAAGGAGAGCCCCCACGGTAATGAAGGCAAGGATGATAAGGCGCGGGCTGTGTCCCAGGCGGCGGAGTACCTGCATGGCGATGCGTTTTAACAGGGTCGTGCGGCCGATGGCGGCGGAAAAGAGGAGAACCCCGATAAAGAAGAGAATGATATGGTTGCCGAAACCGTCTTTGATCAGTTCCTTGAAATCTGCCCCGCCGGCGGCGACAAGCATTACCATGGCCAGAAGTCCTGTTGCGGCAAAGGGCAGGCCTTCGGTTATCCAGAGAAATACCGCCAGTGCCAGTGCCGCCAGTGCCGCTTTCCCTTTGAGGGAGAGGGCAATTGACTTCCCCCCTGCTTCAATGGGCGCCGGTAGGGGAAGGGCCAGGATAATACCGAAGAGAAGAAAGGCAATGAGGGTATAGAGTATTTTTTTATTGTTTTTCAGTGCGTGCAGCATAACCGCCATCCTTTTGTTCATGATGCCATGATGTCAGCTCCCGCGGAGGGGTAATTCCCAGCTCTTCGAGACAGTCACGTGTGGGCATGCCCGTCTGGTCATAGCCCCTCAGTTCATAGTAGACATCGAGCATTGCCTTGAGCTGTCCTTCCGCGCAGCGGCGGCCCTTTGCGGGGCCGTCAGGAATGGGCTCTGCCATGACCCGCCAGGGAAGGGTGTCATCTTTTCGAGTAAGACCCCTGCGGCAGTTGATATAACGTTCCATGGTATATATACGGGCACCTGTTTTTCGTAATTCGTCAATGGAAAAATCGAATCCCGTGACGGCATTGACGGTCTCTGTGAGTTCTTTGTTTATCTGTGAACCGAAACCTTTTTCGATGATAAAGCGGCAGGCCACCAGGGAGTCCCCCAGGGCGGTGAAGTTTTCACTGTTGCAGACATACCAGGGCTGCTGAACGAATCCCGGGTCACTGTCAGGGACGAGGTATTTGGGCCTGCCGTCGTGGTGACTTCCCCCCCGTGTGGAGGTGGCATAGGCCAGTGACATGGGGCGCAGGCCCCGTGCGCTGTGACCGGCAATTTCCATGCCCTTGACGGCATAGAGGTAACGTGACGTCTCGTGGCCGAATTTTTCCGCCAGGCGTACTGATCCCTCGGCAAGGTATTTCCCGATGCCTTCACGGTGCGCGGTGAGTTCAACGAGTTCTGCCAGGTCGTTGCCGCTGCCGAAGGAAATACTTCCCCCCATATCTTTTTCTGAGATAATGCCGTGGTAAAAGCATTCTGCCATAAAGGAGAGGGTGACCCCCATTGAGATGGTGTCAAGACCCAGACGGTCACAGAGCCCGTTGGCATTGAAAAGGGAGATGAGGTCGCTGTTTTCGAGCATTGATCCGAGGGCGTAGATGCTTTCATATTCGGGCATCTTGACCGTTTGTCCTGCCAGGCGGCCGCTGTCGACCTTTACGTCTTTTCCGCAGGCAACGGGGCAGCGGTAGCAGGCGGTGTTGCGGACCTTGTGATTTTTTTCGATGGTTTCCCCGCTGATGGCATCGGCATCGTCAAAGGTCTCACGGGTGTTGTTGCGTGTTGCCAGCATGCCCCGGTTGTTGATCATGGTTACCAGGAAAGGGGTGCCTGTTTTTGTCAATGCCGCGGTATTATCTTTCAGGGTGGCGAGGCGTTCTTTCTTGATTTTTTTGAGGCTCTCCGGGTCTGCAACCTCCGGTGTGAAGTTACCCGCGGCGGCGATGCCTTTGAAGTTTTTATATCCCAGTACAGCACCGAGGCCGCCGCGTCCCGCTGCACTGGGGCGTGTTCCACTGCACATGATGTTGGCAAAGAGAACCCTTTTTTCTCCCGCAGGGCCAATGAGGGCTGTTTCGATTTTGTCATCGCTGTCAGCGTTCATGGCGATTATTTTTTCATGGGCGTTTTCAACATCGAGTCCTGCCAGGGAACGGGCGTCACGCAGCTTTGCCATGCCGTTATTGAGATAGAGGTAAACCGGTTTTTCACTGCATCCGGTGATGGTAACGGCGTCGAAACCGCTGCGTTTCAGGGCCGCGGCAAAGTTGCCCCCAAAATTGGAATCGGCAAAATATCCTGTCAGGGGGGAGATTCCCCCGAGATGTCCCCGGCCCGTGCCCCAGAGGGGAGAGCCGTTAAAGGGACCCGTGGCAAAGACAATGGCGTTTTCAGGGCTGAAGGGGGCTGCCTCAGGGGGTACGGTGCGGCTGATGTGCCGCCAATCCAGCGGCGCGCGGAGTCGTTGTCAAAGGTGCTGACAGTGAGGGTTTTTTCTGTGAGGTCTACGGTGAGTATTTTTTCGCTGTATCCGTACATGGTATTTTCGGTTGAGGGTCAGAGCCCCTTTTTTGTTGTGATCCTGTTGACAATTAAATCGAAAACGATTTAATTGTCAACAGGAAATCGTGATTTTTTTATGTTTCAATGGTTTTTTGTCTTTTGGGAATACAGGGGTCAGAGCCTCCCTGCATGGGAGGCTCTGACCCCTGTATTGAAGGGGAGACTTTTTGCTGATACGAGGCTCTGACCCCTTTTTCAGGGGTTAGTTCGTAGAAATTTGAGCATTGAATCTTCCTGGTTGATGATGACATGGCCGGCACCTGGAACAACCTGTGAAGAAAAACGTGGAAGAAGTCGCTCCAGGCGGGCAATGGTTTTTTTTGTGTGGAGCATGGGGTCCCTGTCTCCCGCGATGAGTTTTACCGGCATGGTGAGCCGGGAGAGTTCTTTATCACTTAAAAGGGGAATATGGACGCGGGGGATGAAATGTTTTGAGATGAGGAGGCTGAACTCATTCACCTCGGGGGGTATTTCCTTCTGCTGCCATATAAGGCGGTTGATGGCTCTGACCCCGTAACTTCCCATAAAAAGAAAGGGGAGTACCCTGAAAATGAAGGTAGGCCGCGGCATTGCCGCACCTGCTGAAGTCAGGAGAAGGGCCCGTGTGACCCTTTCAGGCATTGCCGCGGCACATTTCATGGTCATCCATCCCCCCAGTGAACATCCAAGTAGAGAAACTTCCCCTGTACCGAGATGATCCAGTATATCCTGGAGCCATTGTGCCGGCTCAGAGCCTGAAAGGTCATGCCGCAGGGGGGCACTCAGTCCCGGTTCACCCGGGAGATCAAGGGCATAAACCCTGAAGTGTCGGGCCAGTGTGGTAATACTTCCCATCCACATTGCCGAATTCGAGGCAGAACCGTGGATACAGACAAGGGGGGGAAGTTTTTCTGCTCCACTGGTAATGAAAAATGTGTCACCATGACGTGTCGGGATCATACCCCTTTCCGCGGGAAGGGGCCACTGCCGCAGCGTTTCTTCGTAGAAAGCGAGTATTTCCCGGCGCCCCTTTTCTGAACGGAAAATGCGGGTTCCATTTGTTTTTTCTTGAATTTCCTGCCGGGGCTCAGAGCCCTGGCAGTTTTTCAGTTTGTCAGCCATTCTACTGCTTCCTTTTTGGAGAGAAACATGCGGAAATTGCTGCCCCTTCCTGCCTCACGTGCCAGTTCCCTGAATCGGGGATGCGCCAGGTGTTCTTCTGTGAGAAAAATGGCGGCTCTGACCCTGTAGGTGGTAAATTTTTGCAGGATATCCCCCGCTTCCCTGGATTTCAGGTCGAAGAAGTTTTCCGTCAGGTTTTCCGGATAGAGAAGAATCCCCGCGGATTTCCTTTCTCCGCAGGTTCCGATGATGTCAACTGCGTCGTCCTGGTTTTTAATGAGGGACTTCCCCTTCATGCCTTC
>CAZHNW010000036.1:0-35341 GCA_964534225.1 uncultured Leptospirales bacterium
CCATTATTTTGTTGAATAAAGTGATAAGGTAATGAAAGATTGCGGATTACATGGCCGCGTCCATCGAGTGTTGCGTTTTCAGGGATAAAAATCCCCTGCCAATTTTGAATTGCGCCTGCTTCGGAGGCATCTATATTACAGCTGAGAAAAAACACAGGATTCGAATATATCTTGGTTGCGGTGTCAATGTTTTTTGATAATCTAACGAGGTCGTCAATGTTTTTTATTTCCAGAGGGAAAGAGACCTCCATTAGAGAATCAGAACACGCAAGGGACCCGGTGATAAAAAATACTGTTGCAATAAATGTTAAATGTTTTATGAATTTCATGAGTTTGTTGTCCTTATTTACTGATTATCATTTCATTAAAGGGAAAAAAAGTTATAAATGACACCGCCCGCAACAGTCAGGCTTCTGGGTTCGATAGAGTAGTTTTTATCAAAAACAACGACCAGGTTATAACCTGCCTGCACGTATATTCCAATATCGGGTGTAAACATGATATTCAGGCCTGCCTGTGGATGAATGGCCATGCCGCCGAAAAATGATGATTCGTATATTCCCTTTTCAGCGAGAAAGAGAGCCTGTAGGGAGAGTCCCAGGTAGAAATAGAGTTTTTCATGCAGGTAAATGCCTGTGCGTGCTCCGCCTCCGATGCCGGTTATTATCATGGTACTGTTAGTGAAATCGTGATGGGAACCGGCAACAAGACCATCGAGAGAAAAAGTCAGGTATTGTGAATAACTTTTAAGGTATCCAAATGTGCCGCTGAAAAAACCATTGTCTCCATAGAGATAATTGAATGGTTTCAATGAATATGTAAAGACGTAGGTCATCATATGCTGATACCCGGCATAAAACCCCTCCGGGGCTTTGCCGAAACTACGGGGCTTCACGTCCCCGGCCACCCTTTTGCCGAGCTTGTAGACAAGGTCTTTCACGGTGCTGTAAATCTTTTCCTCGTTTTCCGCCACGGCGTCAGTGGCAAATTCCGCCACGCCCTTTTCTACGTCAACGACACGGCAGGCAATGATATGGGTTTTCCCAAGGCGGCTGATTTCACCGATGAGAATTTTTTTCGCCGAGAGAACCTTACCGATCTGCACGGCACAGGCCGCGTCGGTACAGCCTGTCTGCTGAAGGCCCTGTTCTTTCAGTATGGCGTCCATCTGGGTTCGTTCCACCACGGTAAAGAGCCCTGAATCGATGAGCTGGGAGCGGAGCATGCTGGATACCGCCTGTGACGTCGCGGCGGGAACACCCGTGGCCTTGAGTTCGAGAACTGCAATGCGCTGTTTTTCCGCGGCAAGGCCCGGCACGGCAAGTGCAGAGATCAATAATATGGAATAGAGAAAACGTATAGTCATAGACCTGTCCTGTAATTTTTTTTCAATCATTGTAATTTCAAAGGGAGTGTCAATAAAATTTTTAGCACTACATTAGAATTGTCTGATAAAAAGGGGAGCGGGAGATGTTTAATAAGAGATAATTTTTGATTATTTTTCAAAGGGAGAATGTTTATTAATATATATTCATGTATAAATACAGAAATAATTCGCGAGGGAATGAAGCCCGAGAGAAGGGGCTGCGCGCGAGGACCGGCAGGATGCCACTGCCGCAGCGCGCATGAAATATGCTTTTATGAAGGAGGGGGCAGGCTCTCCGCCGAGGAGCGCGTGGGGTTCGCAAAGGGGTGTTCGCGTAAACACCCCTTTGTATATATTTCCTCCCGTTCGTTTACTTCACAGGGGGACATTCTGCTTGACAGAAGATGTCTCCACTACTATTTTAATAAGGAGAAGTAAATGGAGAATTCTGCCGTGGCATTTACCGAACAACAACTGAGAGAGATCGGCACCTATGTCGAATCGAATCTTCCTGTCTGGCTCCAGAGGTCAGGAGTCACCACCGGTTTCGATGTTGAACAGCGCGAAAGGATCGTGCGCATTGAAGAAGAACTGAAGAATCAGCGTGAACTGATGAAGCAGGGATTCGATCTCATGGAGAAGCGTTTTGAGCAGGTCGACAGGCGTTTCGAACAGGTAGACAAACGTTTTGAGCAGGTCGACAAGCGTTTCGAACAGATGGAGAAACGTTTCGAGGGTTTCGAAAACCGCATGGAAAATTTTTCCCGGCGCATGTTCCAGTTCATGATATGGAGCTTCGGCTTTACCGCCACGGCTGCCGCAATAGTGATCACGGTCCTTCGCTGACACCGACTGACTCATCACTGCACATTTTATGTTGAATGAAAATGAAAATGCTGCCGACGCTGCATCGCCCGGGGTATCCTTTTGAGCATGGGGGGAAGTTTAAACAGTTCCCTTCTGAAATCGCAGCTGTTAAAGGGCGCTGAAAAGTAACATGGTAAAAATAGAAGATATCAGCTGTATACTTTTTCCCGAAGAGGAAGTCACTCATCCCATGGTGGCACGTTTTCTCGCACTGGGGGAAGTTGAAAAAATTTCCTACCGTGACGAGAACCATCTCGGGGACCTTCTCTCCGGCCTCAAGGCGGGGGAAGTGCCTTCCAAATCGGTGCTGGTTCTAAAAGCCTTCCTGGGGCGTCACTTTCAGAAATGCCCCTGTTCACGGGATGTTATCGGCTGCGGGTACCGTCTGCTCAATACCTGTTTCGGCTGCCTTTATGACTGTGCCTACTGTTTTCTTAACTCCTACATGAACAGCTACGGTATCACCCAGTTTACCAATCTCGATGACCTTGGCGATGAAATCATGGAAGGCCTTGATTTGACTTCCCCCCTGATCTACCGCATTGGTACCGGCGAGTTTACCGATTCCATGATGATGGACCGTGTAACCGGCATCGCCACAATGCTGATCGAAAAATTCAGCTCCGTTGAAAATGTCATGCTCGAGTTCAAGACCAAGTCAGCGGACATCGACCATCTTCTCGCAATCCCCGAAAAGGGAAATGCAGTTCTCGCCTGGAGCCTCAATACACCCCGTAATATCCGTGATTACGAAGAAGGGGCCGCTGATCTCCGGGAGAGGCTTGCCGCGGCAAAGAAAGCATCGGAGGCGGGGTACTTTCTCGCCTTTCATTTCGATCCTGTCATTGTTTATGAGAATTTTCTTGATGATTATCATGATGTAATCGAAGAGCTTTTCAGCTCCGTTGATCCGGAACGCATCGCCTGGATTTCACTGGGTGGATTCAGGTACAGTCCCGGTTTCAAGGAAGTCATACGTGAACGTTTTCCCCGGGAACGCCTTACCACGGCGGAACTCTTTCCCGGGTGGGACGGGAAGTTTCGCTACCTGAAACGTGACCGTGTTACCATATACCGGTCAATGAATGAAAAGATTGTATCCATGGGGGGAAGTCCCTTTGTCTATCTCTGCATGGAAAGCGCCGATGTGTGGAAACAGGCAATGGGCAAAAATTATACTGAATCATTGGAACTCGAGGCGGAATTGAGCAGTCACTTGAAGCGGTACCTTCTCTGATCCTGGAGAGTGTTGGGCTCTCCCTGCCAGGATCAGGGGGCTCTGACCCCGCCATGATAAAATCATTGACCGCAAAAGGAAAAATCAGGCTAATGTTACTTTAATTATATTTTGCAGGAGCAGGCATACGTGGAAGAAAGGGACTATAAGGATATTCAGCGGGAACTTGCATCAATTAAGAAAAATATCGATGAAATTTACCGTACTGTTGATCTTGAGGGGTCACGAAAAAAACTTTTCGACCTTGAAAAGGAGACCCTGAATGAGGATTTCTGGAAGGATAAAGAACATTTTGCTACGGTTAACAGGGAGATTACCCGGCTTAAGAAGAAGATCGAACCCTGGGACGCCCTTCGTGATGAAGTTAATGAAGCCTTTGAACTGATGGAAATGGCCATGTCAGAAGATGATGAGGAAATTCTCAATGATATTGCCGGGGGGATTGATGATTTCCAGTCACGTTTTGATGAACTGGAGACCCGGGAACTTTTTGCTTCTGATGATGATTTCAATAATGCCTATATTTCCATACATCCCGGTGCGGGGGGAACAGAATCCCAGGACTGGGCAAGTATGCTTTTTCGCATGTATTTCAGGTGGGCGGAAAAAAAAGGCCTCACCATAGACGTTCTTGATTATACCCCCGGTGAAGAAGCGGGCATCAAGAGTTCTACTCTTTTAATAAAGGGCGATTATGTTTACGGTCTACTTAAGGGAGAAATGGGGGTCCATCGCCTGGTGAGGATATCTCCTTTTGACAGTAACAAGAGGCGTCATACGAGTTTTGCCTCTGTTGAGGTAATGCCTGAGATTTCGGACGATGTCGAAGTGGAAATAAACGAGGCTGACCTGCGTATTGATACATACCGTGCCTCCGGTGCGGGTGGGCAGCATGTTAACAAGACTGATTCTGCTGTGCGTATCACCCACATGCCCACCGGTATTGTTGTTCAGTGCCAGAATGAAAGGTCGCAGCATAAGAACAAGGCCTTTGCCATGAAGGTTCTTAAGACCAAACTTTATGAAAAACAGCGCAGTGAACAGGAAGAGGCAATACAGGACAAAATGGGTGAGAAGAAGGAGATATCCTGGGGCAACCAGATACGTTCATATGTCTTTCAGCCTTATACTATGGTCAAAGACCATCGCACAAACGAGGAAACAGGCAGCGTTGATTATGTTTTTGATGGTGATATTGACCGGTTTATATATGCATTTCTTAAAATGAACAGGTCGACTAAGGGCTGACGGATTATGCTTGTCATGTCAGGACCTATAGTTTATTCTGATACTGGTTTTATGGAAGCTTTACGATTTACCTCAGGGAAGGGAAGGAGCTGCCTCTCCGGCAGGGTCCATCTCTTGCGGGAATAAGAACTGGCGAAAAGAAAAAAAGAGAGCCACGGGATGAAATTTAAACGCAGCAAGCTGAAAAACTTTAAGGCAGTGGAATTCGGTAATATCCTTGGCAAAGATCTGGGAACCATAGACCTTGGAGACAGTCTCGGGGCGCTGCCCCGGTCGAAAGAGACTCTCTTCTTGAGGCGTTTCAGTGAAAAGGACCTGCTTGCCATCATGGAAAAGGTGGGCATGATCGATCATCTCAACGGGAGGGGATTCGATAATTTTCTTCTTACCCTTGATGAAGATGAGGCAATGGTCCATTACCTTAAACTCTACACAAGAGAAAAGGATCCCGACCATCTCCTCATGGATCTCCGTCTGACAGAGACGAAATTTTTGCCACATAAACGTTTTTTTCCAGAGGGGAAGGATATCCCCACTTATGATATGGTGGTGATTGAATGGCTTTCCGCCCAGAATCCTGCGGTTACATTTAAAGAAGCAAATTATAAAACAAAACCGCAGCTCCCGGGACAGGCAAAACCGGGCCTGGGAATATTGAAGTACTGTTTTGAAATGATGTACCTTGTGGCAAAGGAAGTTACCAAGGATGGCTTTCTCGATGTCCCGGACCATATGCATGGTGCCATTATGTATTCGCGGAAGTTTAAATTTTTTGACCCGGTACATGAAGCGATTCTCAAGGCAATTCTCAGGGATCTGAAGGATTACAGCCTTTCTGATATTTCATGGGGCATGATTACCAACACAATTATAGATACGTATAAGAAAAAGCCTCAGCTTTATGATCCTTCAGAGCAGATTTTCTATGTTTCGAGCCGTATGAAGCGATATTTCAATTCTCCAAAATACAGGAATATTTATAATAAATATTATAAACGAAAAAAATATCGCTTCGATTACGAGGAAATGCTTAAGCGTAAAGATGAAATATTAAGAAAAAAGAAAATTGTAGATTTATAAACAGTTTCTTGCTCCAGAATATCTGTATCAGCTTTCCCTGTCCCGGTTTTGACCGTTTTTTAATACCTGTCCTCTGAGTTTCAAGACCCGGCTGATTTCGTCAGCGTCGTGCCTGTATTTTTCTGATGTTTTTTCCATGGTGCTGATAATATTTTTCTGCAGACGTGTCATTTTTTTGATATCTTCATTAATTTTTTTTTCCAGGCTGAGAACAGATTCAGCTGTGGTGTCTTCGGTCTCTTCAAGTATCTGAAGGATTGCCATTCTATCGGTGCCTGTAATGCGGGTTATTCTGTCGTAGAGACTTCCTGCATGAAAATCTTCTTCTTCGATTTTGAGGGTCAGAGCCTCCATCTTTTCGAGCAGTTCCGGCAGCTCTTCGGCTGCATCTTCGGTGGTAAGGCGAATGAGATTCTCCTGGCACGCATGGTAGGTATTAATGAGTTGAAATTTTTTGGTGAGATGCTCCTTTAGTTGCAGGAGCAGGGTTTGCAGGTCACCCCTCAACACTGAAACTGCCTTTATTCCCGGCTCCCGTGCGGTCTGTGCGGGTTTCAGTGGCAGAAATTTTGTCCCATGCATCGCGAAGCATTTTAAGGTTTGCCATGACAGGTTTAAGGATTTCCGGGTCCTTTTTGATATTGGCCTCAAGCATCTGTTTTTTGAAATACATGTAGAGATTAAAGAGGTTCTGGCTCATTTCTCCGCCTTCTTTCATATTAAGAGAAAGAAGCAGTTCAGTGATGATGTCCTGTGCCTTGATGATGTTGGTGTTGACAATATCATAGGTATTGGGTGATTCCATGTTTTCGATGGCAATATTTAAAAATTTTATTGCACCATCATAGAGCATTACGATCAGTTTACCCTGGTTTGCGGTATTTATTTGTGTTTCTTTATACTGATTGTATGGATTTTTGTTCGGTAATGCCATTGGATCCCCCAAGAGAAATATTAGCTATCTGCAACGGTAAGGAGAGTACCTGCCCCGTATGGGTATATGTGTGGTACCGATATAATTATCGTAAAAGGTGCGGGGCAACTTAATCGAAATAAACTGCTATATCGCAAAGAATTTTTTACTTTTAAATAAAATTTTTAGTAATTTTACTGTTTATCTCCGGTTAGAGATTCTCTGAAGTCATCAAGGTTAACTTCACTAAGGGCATCTATATCAATTATCTGAAATCCAATTTTTATATTTTTATTGTGCTGTATTGTAATGTACTTTATTTCTGCCAGAAGTGAGGCTTTTTTCTGTTCTGGCAGTATCATATCCATGGCTGCCTGACTTTCTTTTTTAAAGTATCGGATAAGACGCCTGTCATTTATAGTGATGGCAAAGCCTGATTCTGAAATGTTGCTTACCAGCATTTTTTCGCAATTTTCTGTGAATATCTCGAAGTCCTTGAAAAGCCTGTCAGCAAATATGGCGGCTTTTTTTATACCTTTAAAAACATTATTATCAAGAGCAATAGCCCCGTTTACAAGAATATACCCGTAGGGGAGTTTCCCATTATAGAGAAGGGGAACAGAGATTTCGGATATATATTCTTTGTTGTTTTTCAGAAAATAATCCTGAGCATAGATATTGTTTATATAGTATGTTATTTTTTTTTGATCGCTTCCTGCATCCATGCGGGTAAAGTCAGGGATGTAGATAGGAATGCGTTGTTTTTTGAAATACTGCATACGATGGTCATTTTTCAGTTCATTGCAAAGAAAGATGCGCAGGTGTAGTGCAGTTGTATCAATTTCACTTTTTATTATATCACGCAGGTGATCCACTTTTTTTTCATTTGAGTTGATCTGGTTTTCAAGGATAAAATCCGGGAGAAAGTCTGTAATAAAAACTAGGTTTCGATTATTTCTGCCCGGGGTAGTTGTTTTACGGTCTTCACTTCGGTTCTGGCTGATTATCTGGATTCGTTGAGGAATAAAAATAAAGACCCCTGCTTCCTGCTGCTCAAGAAATGTTACAAAGGCATAGGCCATCTCATCATTTGTTTTTGCATAGAAGGTAGCTTCCCTGGACATGCTTTTTACGTGGGGGATTCTGAAGGCTGCATGGTTTTCAGAAAAACCGTAGAATTTAACCGGTATTTTGCCTTCTTTAACACGAAGAAAAACTTCTTCGTTGGAAAAGTATCGGTAAAATAATTCCTGGAAATTGCTGCGATAAGTAACGGTACTGATTTCTGTATTATTCATAGCAGGCTTTTGCCTTTTCCCACGACGGGTGATTATTCGAAGGCGGACCTTATATTCCGTTTGGGAAGAAATCTTTTTTTTATGTCTCTAATAATCATTATGGGAAGCCAGGTAGAGATTGTCAAGCAGGTAATAGTATTAATAACCAGGCACAACTATCCATTTTTGCTACAAATAAGATGTCCGCATGGTGATGGAATAAGTATTGGATTGTCTGGGATGCATGCCTGTTTTTTTTCTATATAGATTTTCTGTACGCATCGCAGGCATATTTTTGATCGCGGCAATAAAATAGATGTAAATTTGTTGAAATAGTTTATAACCAGTTCCCTGTTTTATGATTATATCACAGAGTTTGATGCATTATATTTAAAGTGGTGGTGATGAATCTGGCATGTGTCTTGTGTTTATTTTTTTCATGTAGGTTTTTGAATAGTTATTGAAAACTGCTACCCTCTCAGCATGGTTTTTCCCAAGAGCAAGGAAACAGGGGTGCCAGGTGATTTTTACCGGAGGGGTGTAATTCTTCTCAATCATCATTCTGAACGTGTTGTATTTTGAATCTTCAAGAACAGTGTCAAGACCCTTCGCAACACGATTGTAACCAATATATAACGCTACATTTATATAATAAGAAGATGGATTACGGGCCTTTTCGATTATTTTACACTTGAATCGGTCGTGCCAGAAGGGGCCGCTTCGACCTGTTTTTCTATTATAGTTTTCCGCTATCCTGGCCTTGATATACTGCATGATTCGGGAGATGTTTTCTCCTCCCTCCACGGTTCTTATCAGGAAATGAAAGTGATTGTCTACGAACTGGATCTGTATGAGTTGGAAGGTATATTTTTCAAGGGCAATGTTAATGACTTCACATGCCATCTCCTGTACCCACACTGATTCGAGAAGAGCCCTCATTTCAAGACAGCGGGAATAGCAGTGATAAGTTACTTCAGGCAGCCAGGTTCGAAGATCTCGTGTCATTCTGTATCCTCCATTTTTAGTGGCTTTTACCTGGTATACGAATGGCATGCTGGAAAAATAAAAATTTTTTTGTATTTTTGAAGATTTTTTTGATGCTCTGACCCCTCCGGAATCCTCCCGGAGGGGTCAGAGCATCAAAAAGAGAAAAGAAGGACAGGAAGAAAAGCAGATCAATCTGATGTGGGGTCAGAGCCCTGCAAATAACTGATGACGTTACAGTGATTTTACTGCAAAGGATATGATGGCAATGAAAAGGCCGCCTGCAAACCGGTTTCATGGCGGCCTTTCGAAATTTTTTGTGTTTCCAAGGCGAAAATTCGAAAATTTACTTCATAGAATAGAGGACTTTCAGTATCTCATTGTATTTTTCCAGGGTTTTGGAAATGATTTCCTCTGGCAGGGGCGGGGGAGGAGAATTTTTATCCCAGTCCGTTGTTTCAAGGTAGTCCCTGATGAACTGCTTGTCATAGCTCACGGGAGATGAACCAACACTGTACTGTGATTTGTCCCAGAAACGGCTGCTGTCAGGGGTCAGAGCCTCGTCAATGAGGATTACTTCATTGTCAACGAAACCGAATTCGAACTTGGTATCGGCCAGAATAATGCCCATGGGTTCCATACGGTCCCGGGCAAATTCATAGATGCGAATGGTCAGGTCCGCCAGGTATTCTGCTGTTTCGGCTCCCATTTCTTCTTTCATGACCTCGATGGAGACATTCTCGTCATGCCCTGAATCGGCCTTTGTGGCGGGAGTAAAGAGGGGAGATTCAAGTTTTTCCGCCATGCGGAGTCCCGGGGGAAGTTTTATCCCGCAGACCTCTCCTGTTTTCTGGTAATCCTTCCATCCTGTGCCGATAATGTAGCCACGAGCAACGCACTCGAAGTCAACTCTTTTGGTTTTTCTGACAATAACGGAACGGTCTTTAAGTAATTCCGGAAAATCACAGAATGGTTTGGGGAAGTTGGAAAAGTCCGTTTCCACAATGTGGTTCTTGACGAAATTGATCTTTTCAAACCAGAGATTTGACACGGCGTTGAGAATTTTTCCTTTGCCCGGTATGCCCGTGGGAAAAACATGATCAAAGGCAGAGACCCGGTCTGTTGAAACGATAAGCATATGCTCCTCATCGATTTTGTAGATGTCACGAACCTTGCCGCTGTAGGCCTTGCGTACGCCGGGGATTTTTAAATCTGTGAGTGCTTCCATTTATTTCCTCGCTTATTTGCTCATTTTTTCCCGCAGGAGCTTGTTGACAATCTGCGGGTTCGCCTTACCCTTTGTCTCTTTCATGATCTGGCCAACGAGAAAACCGATGGCTTTTTCTTTTCCTTCCTGGAAATCCTGTACCGATTTCGGGTTGGCCGCGATAACGGCATCAATGACAGGTTCAATAGCTGAAAGATCCGTCACCTGCTTAAGCCCCTTTTCCTCGACGATTTTTTCAGGATCGCCGCCCTTCTGTATCATCTCGTCGAAAACCTTTTTGGCTATTTTACCACTGATGGTATCATTTTCAATCAGTTTCAGAAGTGCAGCGAGATTTTCCGCTGTAACGGGGAATTCATCGATTTTTTCAGGGTCATCGATTTTTCCGAGAAGTTCAGACTGGATCCAGTTCGATGCCCTTTTGGGGTGAGCGCCTGCATTAAGACTGGCTTCAAAATAGTCCGCCACCTGTTTAACTGCGGTCAGTACCTCCGCGTCATAGGATGAGAGACTGTATTTTTTTTCGAACCGGGCTTTTTTTCCCACGGGGAGTTCCGGCATGGTGGCCCTGATGGCCTCGATATATGCATCATCAAGAATCACCGGGGGCAGGTCAGGGTCGGGGAAGTAGCGGTAGTCATGGGCATCTTCCTTGGACCGCATACTGTAGGTGACCATGCGGTCCGCGTCCCAGAGGCGTGTCTCCTGGACAATTTTTTCTTTTTCACCTGACCGGCAGAGGTCAACCTGGCGTTCGATTTCGTAGTTGATTGAGGCGCGAACCGCTTTGAAGGAGTTCAGGTTTTTTATTTCCACTTTTTCGCCGAATTTTTCCTGTCCCACGGGGCGCACGGAGATGTTAACATCACAGCGGAGAGAACCTTCCTCCATGTTGACATCAGAGACACCAATATATTTCATGATAGACTTCATCTGCTGCAGGTACTGGTATGCCTCCTCGCCGCTGCGGATATCCGGTTCGGAGACGATTTCCGCAAGGGGAGTACCGGTACGGTTCAGGTCCACGAATGAAACAGCACGGCGCGGGTCATCTGAATGTATAGACTTCCCCGCATCCTCTTCGAGATGAAGACGGGTAATCCCGATGGTTTTGGCCCCCTCATCGGTGGTAATTTCAATATGGCCGCCTGAACAGATGGGCCTGTCATACTGCGAAATCTGGTAGCCCTTGGGCAGGTCCGGGTAAAAGTAGTTTTTACGGTCGAATTTACTGTACCGGGCCACCTCGCAGTTGATGGCAAGGCCCGCGAGGATTCCCTTCTTGAGGGCTTCTTCGTTCAAAACCGGCAGTACTCCGGGCTCTCCCTGGCAGACCGGGCAGGTCTGGGTGTTGGGGTCAGAGCCGAAACGTGTCGAACAGGAACAGAAGATTTTCGTTGCCGTGTTGAGCTGAACGTGAACTTCCAGCCCGATGACCGGTTCGTATTCCATGATTACCTCGTTTTTGTCTTGATTATTTTCAGGATTTCCCTCAAGAAGAGACTGGTACATCTTCAATCTTTACTGTTACACCAGAGATTGTCGGTTTTTGTCAAGAAATCATTTGTCTTCTCAACAGAATTTTGTAACAGCGGGGTAAAAAAGGGGTCACTTATAAAATAGCAGAGAGATGCTCTTCCCCGCGGCGAGTAAAAAACGAATAGTTAATGAAATTTTTGCGCAATAATCCTAACGGCCCCCTTGTGATGGCCATACTTTCCCTTGCCGTGCTGGCATTTTCTTTTTTTGCCGGGGCAGGTACCGGAAGGCTCCTCCTGTCACACCTTGTAACAGGAAGGGATACCTTTGCCTTTCTTCTCTCCCGGCCTGCCCGGGAATTTGTTGTCGTGTCCCGCCTTGTCAACAGTGACAGCGAACTGAGCCGCCTGGCGGGCTACTACGGCCTTCTCGAAAACGAAATGATTGATACTGCTTTTCTCAAAGAACGCCTGGCATCTGAAACCACTCCCGTGGTACGCCGAACTATCATCTGGGTCCTCGGCTTCAGCCGCGACAGCGATGAGGCACTGGAGGTACTCAACAGTGTCTATAAAAATGCCGGTGATTCACTGAAACAGGATATTCTTCACGCCATGAGGCGCCTTGACGAGAAGTACTACAATGACTTCATTCAAGAGAAGGGGCAGGGGGGGAAGTAGAAGCCCCGCTGAAGGGGATATTTTTTTCTTGTCAAAAAACCGAAAGCCTGTCACAAGACCCTTTAAATAAACATGCAGGGGAATAATCATGGAAATAAAAACCTATGTTGAAAATATCTGCCGCGCCGCCGGTGAAGCGGCACCCGTTGTGGCCAACCTCACCACGGTTGAAAAGAACAATATTCTTCTGAAAATCGCTGTGCTACTGAGAGAAAGGGCCGACTTCCTGATAAGCGAAAATGAAAAAGACCTCTCATCAGCCCGGGATAACGGCCTCACCGGGGCCATGATCGACCGCCTGACTCTCACAGCAGAGAGAATCGATGGCATGGCCCGGTCCATCGAGGAAATCGCCGCCCTCGAAGACCCCGTGGGAAGTATCGAGAACATGAAGACGCGCCCCTCGGGGATACGTGTGGGTCAGATGAGAATCCCCCTGGGCGTTGTTGCTGTCATCTACGAGTCACGCCCCAATGTCACCACAGATATCGCCGCCCTCTGTATCAAATCGGGAAATGTCTCCCTTCTGCGGGGAGGGAAGGAATCCATACATTCCAACATTGCCCTCCACGGCCTGGTCGAAGAGGCCCTTACCGGGGCGGGATACCCCGCCGGGATCGTTACCCTGGTAAAACGAACTGAGCGGGAACTGGTGCCGGTTCTCCTGAAACAGAAGGACTATATCGATGTGGTCATACCCCGCGGGGGAGAGGGGCTTATTCGTCGCGTAACAGAAGAGTCAACTATTCCTGTTATCAAGCATGACAAGGGGCTCTGCCACACCTTTATCGACGCTTCTGCCGAAGAGGAGATGGCCAACAGCATTGCCGTTAACGCCAAGGTCCAGCGTCCCGGCGTCTGTAACGCCATGGAATGCCTCCTTATTCATAAAGATTATTCCTTCACGGAATCACTCCTTCGGGCCCTTATCGGCCAGGGGGTTGAACTGCGGGGCTGTGCTGAAACAGTAAAAATACTGCCTGATAAGATTGTTGCCGCAACAGAAGAAGACTATGACACTGAGTATCTTGACATGATCTGTTCAGTCCGCATTGTTGAGTCTATGGATGAGGCGATTCGTCACATCCATCGTCACGGCTCTGAGCATTCCGAGTGTATTGTCACCTCTGATTATCTCATGGCTGACCGTTTTTTGAGGGAAGTTGACTCATCCGCGGTTTTTGTCAATTCATCGACGCGTTTCCATGACGGGGGAGAGTTCGGCCTCGGTGCAGAGGTGGGTATCTCAACAGAGAAACTCCATGCCCGCGGCACCATGGGTGTCGAGGGACTTACAACGCTGAAGTATATTGTCTACGGCAGGGGGGAAGTTCGGTAACCGGTGAAGAGAGGAATATTCGGGGGAACTTTTAATCCCGTTCATAACGGCCATTTGATCAATGCTCGCCTGATACGCGAAGAATTTTTTCTTGATGAAATTATTTTTATACCCACCGGCGACCCTGTGCATAAAAAACTGCAGGGTAATGTCTCCCCTGAAGACCGGTATTCAATGGTTTCTCTTGCAATCCAGGGGACCGATGGCTTCAGTGTCTCCCGGATTGAAATAGACCGCCGTGAGGCGTCATATACTGTTCTGACCCTGCGGCAGCTTAAGAAAAACTTCCCCGAAGACACGTTTTACCTGGTTATCGGGGCGGATTCCTTTAATGAGCTTGACACATGGTGTGAGTACGGGGAAATCATACAATCCGTGCCGATTATTGTTATGAAACGGCCCGGGGATCCGGAACTTAAAAGTGAACTTGTATCCCGTACAGGAGAGCTTCATGTTGCGTCGAACCCGGATATTGAAATCAGTTCATCAATGATACGTAAAAGAGCTGACAGGGGACTTTCCCTGGAGGGGTTTGTTCCTGCAGCGGTAGAAGAATATATCGAAAGTAAGAGGTTATATAAATCGTGAAAAAGAAAATCGCGATACTGGCGGGTGTTGCCGCTGCTGTTTTTCTTGTTCTCATGGTCCTGCATTTTTACGAAAGGTCAACACGCAACGCCGTTGAGAAACTGGCAAAAGAGAAAAAACTTGTTAATATACTGATTGCCGGCAGTAATGTCTACCGTGAGCGCTGTCATTCCTTTTTTTCTATCCTTACCATCAATCCTGAAAACAGCAACATGGGAATAACATTCATTCCTCCCAACTTCAGGGTCTACCTTGATGAAGATCGAAAAAAACCGATGGCAATCAGGGAAGTTGATTTTATCTATTTCGAACGTCTGAGAAAATCACTTCTTCAGGATCTGAAATTAAATATTCCTTTTTATATCGAACTTTATAATAGTGATGTTCGTCGTATAGTTGATCTTCTCGAGGGGATTGAACTTTTTATTCTTGATCAGCAGAAGGCGGGGGGAGGCCTGAAATTCGGTCTGAATTATCTCGATGGTAAAAAGGTCATGAACTATATCAATAATGTGGAAAATGGTTCCATTTACCTGAAATTTGACCGGATAGAAGATATTTTTCTCACTCTTTACCATAATCGTGAAAAAAAGAAAAATTTTGCGGGAGTGAAGTTTATTACCGAAATGCTGTCTTCCATCAAGACGAATCTCCTTCCCCAGGAGGTGATGACCATTACCGGATATCTTCTCGGTAAGGGAGATTTTTCTTCAATTATGCTTCCCGGGGCAATGGGAGGCGGCTATTACTGTATTGACAATATTTCTTATAAGATTTATGAGAGTGAATACCTTCAACACCTGGTGATGGGGAAGGGCAGTGAAACGGTTGTGAAGGTTAAGATTCTGAATGGAACAAGTGTGGCAGGGCTTGCCCGCCGAATGCGGAACAGCCTGAACAGGGACGGTCTTGCCGTTGTCGAATTTGGGACATCTCCCTTCCCGCCCATGGAAAAATCTGTTATCATTGCCAGGAAAAGCGCGACCGGCGCGGTAAAAAAGGTTTCAGACCTGACGGGAATTGACAATATTCATTATATAATCGATAATACCCTTCTGCATAATGTACTTGTTATAATTGGAGAGGATCTCGCGCAATGAGAAAAAGTTTAACAGACGCAGAACTTGTAGCCCTGCTTGGGGAATGCCGCTTACGCCTTGATGAGAAAAAGGCTGAGGATACGATAGTAATGGATCTTAGTGCGGTCAACAGCTACTTTGATTATTTCGTGGTGACCTCCGGGAGCAGCAACATCCACTGCAGGGCCCTGGCCAGGGATTTACAGAAGTTTTTCCAGGAAAGGGGCATGAAAGAAGGTGTAAAACCTGATCTCAATTCCGGATGGATCATTCTTGATTACAGCTCGATTATTGTACATATTTTTACCGAGGAACTCCGTTCTTATTACAGGCTTGAAAAGCTCTGGGCCGATGCGCGGCGTATCGAATTTGAGCAGATCGGGTAGGATCATAAAAGACTTGACCAGAGGGGGCTTTGTATTTAACAAAGCCTTTTTTCATGGTAGGAAGTATCTGCAGGAGGCAGTGTACAAAACAGTGTCTCCTTAAAATATGCTTGCATTATCGATTGTTCTATGAGTAGAATTCAGGTGTCAATGCCAGCAGTCGGTGTCAGGTGTGCGGGCGCAAGGGGAAAGGTTGTCACATCAACCTCCTGCCGGGTGAAAAAGATTCTGGCGGTGTCCCTGCCATTCGCCACTATGAATCATGAACAGAAAAAGAAAGACATGCCGACGAATCGCCGGGGCTTAGGAATTTTTACATAGACTAATTATAGCAAGGAGAATGTTATGACCATTATTACTGATGTCCGTGCAAGGGAAGTACTCGATTCTCGCGGTAATCCCACTGTTGAAGTTGACGTAGAGCTCTCATCCGGATTTACCGGAAGGGCCATGGTTCCCTCTGGGGCTTCTACGGGTGAGCATGAAGCTGTTGAGCTGAGAGATGGAGACAAGAACCGTTACCTCGGCAAAGGTGTCCTTAATGCCGTAGCGAATGTAAACGAAAAAATTGCCGGTTCTGTTATTGATATGGACGCCTTGAACCAGGTGGAGCTTGACAATGTTCTTGTCGAACTTGACGGTACACCAAACAAGTCAAAGCTGGGGGCAAACGCTATTCTCGCTGTTTCACTGGCCTGTGCCCGTGCCGCGGCAGAAACCCTGGGGCTTCCCCTTTACCGTTATATTGGCGGTACCAATGCCTGTGAACTTCCCGTGCCGATGATGAATATTATCAACGGCGGTTC
The DNA here is from genome assembly GCA_964534225.1 of uncultured Leptospirales bacterium. Lineage (GTDB taxonomy): Bacteria > Spirochaetota > UBA4802 > UBA4802 > UBA5550 > CAZHNW01. The sequence goes on from CAZHNW010000036.1 coordinate 16,558, forward strand.
TCATGCTGATTCAAATGTTGACCTTCAGGAATTTATGGCAATGCCCGTGGGTGCATCGAGTTTCAGGGAAGCTCTCAGAATGGGCGCCGAGACCTTCCACGCTCTTAAATCAGTTTTAAAGGGGAAAGGGTATAACACCGCCGTGGGAGATGAAGGGGGATTTGCACCGAACTGTAAATCAAACGAAGAACCCCTTGAGCTTATCATGGAGGCCATCACAAAGGCGGGATTCAAGCCCGGTGATGATATTATGATCGCCCTTGATCCTGCCACCAGTGAATTTTATGACAAGGACAAGAAAAAATATATCTTTGCCAAGAGTGACGGGGCAGAACTCGACAGTGCGCAGATGGTCGATTTCTGGGAAAAACTGGTTAATGCTTATCCTATTATTTCTATCGAAGACGGCCTTGCTGAAGATGACTGGGATGGCTACAAGGTTTTTACTGATCGTCTTGGCAAAAAAATTCAGCTTATGGGAGATGATCTCTATGTAACCAATACGGAACGTCTTAAAAAAGGTATCGATATGGGAATTACCAACTCCATTCTGATCAAGCTGAACCAGATAGGTACCCTTACTGAAACACTGCAGGCCATTGAAATGGCAAAGCGTGCAGGTTATACTGCTGTTGTATCTCACCGCTCAGGTGAAACAGAAGATACAACTATAGCCGATCTGGTTGTGGCAACCAACGCCGGTCAGATCAAAACTGGTTCTGCCTCACGAACTGATCGTATCGCAAAGTATAACCAGCTGCTCCGTATTGAAGAAGAGCTTGGTTCGATTTCAATATTCAAGGGCAAGGGAGTATTCTATAACCTTGCATAGAAACCGCTATTTCATTGCCTTTCTTCTGATACTTTTGCTCTCATGTATTTATGTTTTCGTATTCGGCGAGAGTGGTCTCCTGGAACGTTACATGCTGGAGAGCAGGAAAAATCAGCTTTTGGAAAAAAACAGGGCCCTGGCTAAAGACAACCAGGGCCTTGAAAAAAAACTGCGTCGCCTGGCCGCCGGGCATGCTGAGGAAAGTGATCTGGCCGGTGCCGGTTTTGTCAGGCAGGGCGGGAAAATCCTTGTTATTGAAGGGGGGAAAAAACGAGAGAAAGAAATCCCCTCTGTACCGGCAGAATCATCTGAAAAACTCCCGGTGGCGCATTTGCGCATTATATGGATAGTCCTTTCTCTCCTTCTTCTACTTCTCTACTTCAGTAGAGCTTATCGAACCTCCGGTCAGGAAAACGATGTATTTCAGGACTGACTACAGTAGTGAAGATATCACGGTTCTCAGGTATCAGCTTAAAAGTGAGAATATATATCTGGCAGGAGTGATGCGCCGCTGTCCCTGGGGGTTCCCCCAGACTGTTCTTCTCTCCCCCGTGCTTAAAGAAGCAGGTAAAAGTGAACATGTAATTAATTTTATCGCCTTTTCTACGCCTCTCTGGTTGACATGTCCTTTTCTGAATGATAAAATACACAAACTGGAAGATGTCGGGTGTGTAAAGAAGATCGAAGGGTTAATTCAGAGCGATGAAGAACTTCTCGAGGCAATGAAAAAAGCACATGTACACTATGCCCTGATGAGAAGAAAGCTTTATTATCAGTTCATCAGTGATGTCGATACCATTGAGGAACATCAGTCTCTCATGACCAGCGGTATCGGCGGAATCAGGGCCTGGAACACGATAAAATGCCTTCATCTTCATTTTGCCCATTACTCTGTTTATGCGGCAAATTATGCAGGCCGGATCACTTCTTTTATGCTTGGAGAAGAGACTCACTGCGGAGAGGGAAGGTGCAGAAATGTCATCGTCAAAGAATGAGATTATTCCCATCAAGAAGGTGAAAAAAGACGGGTCCCTTGAAAAAAAAGTGGTCTGCAAGGTGGTCGATTATCTCAAGCAGGGTAATATAATTGTTCTTCCCGTTGATTCTGTTTTCGGTATTCTTGCCATTGCCAGGAATGGTAACGAGAAAAAGATCGTTTCTGTTTTTGGTGAAAAGGGTGACAATGTAGTACGCCTCATCAGTTCATTTAAAATGCTTGATGAACTGGCAAATTATGATAAATCAGAATTTGATTTTCTTCATCGCGTCTGGCCCGGTGAGGTCGTTGTGCGTCTTCGCAGTAAAAATACTGATAATGGTTCAAAGGTGATTCCTGTACGTTTCCCCCGGAACAAGTTCGTTCAGGATATTATAAAAGAAGTCGACCAGCCCCTTCTTTTTGGCGCGGGAATACGTTTTAGAAAAAAACGGGGACTTCGTATCAAGGACATTTATCGCAAGTATAAAAAAGCTGACATGATAATCCTGGTAGAAGAGTTCTGTAAAAAGCATCCTTTCCCCACGATAATTGATGTTACTGACGGTGCCCTGAATATTATCAATGAAGGGCGAATCCCCTCCGATGAAATCAAGTCTCTCTATTTCCTGTAATACAGTGCGATATCGATTTATGGCAATCTCTAAAAATCAGGGGTTTCATTGATATTATTTTTAGCCCCCCTGCGGGGGTGGCGAGGGACATGTTGTTGTAATAAAAAAAGTTTCACAAGCCGGAAGGAAGATATTGTTTTGCAGTTGAGGTTGCGATTATGAAAATATGCTTTATACTTGCAGATTATGCCGAAATAGATTAGATGGTTACGTAACAGCTGCCCGGTTCAGGGAGGCAGCTTAAATTACCGGTGCTCAATTATCTATGCTGAAAAAAGTAACATACCTGCTTGCCTTTACGGTTTTCCTGCACGTGTCGGGACTTCCCCTTCACCCCTTTGGAAAAAACAAGGTCAACTACGAGTCCTTTGACTGGAAGATACTGAAAACCATACACTTCGACATCTACTATCCCGCGGGCATGGAAGAACTTGCCCTGGAGGCGGCGCGCATTGCCGAAGAGGCAAACATTCATCTCTCTGATTCCCTGAATCATGAACTGACCGACGTTATCCCCGTGATGATATATCCCTCACACAGCAGCTTTCAGAACAACAACATCATGCCTTACCTGATTGGTGAATCAACAGGGGGCTTTACCGAATCCCTTAAAAGCCGTGTTGTTGTCCCCTTTACCGGTTCTTATGTTGAACTGCGCCATGTGCTGACCCATGAGCTGGTCCATGCCTTTCAGTTCAATATACTTTTCAAGGACACATCGGGAGAACTGATGAGTCCCTTTGGTATTGGGCGCATTCCCCTCTGGACCGTTGAGGGTATGGCCGAATACCTCTCCATCGGATACGATGAAACGGCAGACATGGTGATGAGAGACATGCTTTTTAACGACAGGTTTGCCACTCTCCTGGAAATGACCATGATGCGTGTTCGTTCTCCTTACCAGATATACAAGGGGGGGCAGGCCTTCTACTATTATCTCGAAAAGACATATGGTAAACGGGCAATCGGCGAGTTTTTCAGGGACCTTCGTGACATGGGAGATTTACGTGATGCCCTTAAATCCGTAACGGGAAAAGACATGGAGACCGTTGACCGTGAATTTTTCCGTTTCTATAAAAAACGCTACTATCCCCTGGTGGCCCGCAAGAATTATGAAGATGAAGAGGCCCGTCAGGTGACACACCACCTGAAGACGTATTCCGCCATCAATACCGCACCTGCGGTTTCTCCTGACGGGAAATATATTGCCTATCTTTCAGATAAGAATATTTATCCCAGCATAATTATTAAGAAAGTGAGTGTCCGCAAGGATAAAAAGGATAAAAAAGTTAAGGTCCTTCTCAAGGGGGCGACCCGTTCTTCTTTTGAAGGGATGCACCTGATGGACAACCATCTCTCCTGGAGCAGTGACGGGAAAATAATACTTTTTGTCGCTCAGGCGCGTGGCCGTGACGTCATCTACTGCATCGATGCAAAAATGGGGAAGGTCATCGAGGAGATACGTCTTCCTCTTCGGGCCATTAAATATCCGTCACTTTCCCGTGACGCCAGGCAGATAGTCTTTACCGGTGTTTCCGGGGGGTATGCCGATATTTTTCTCTACGATCGTAAAAAAAAGAAACTCTTGAAGATTACCAGTGATATCTATACGGAGAAAAATCCCACCCTCTCTCCCGATAATCGTTCGATTATTTTTTCGTCCAACCGCAACGGCAAAAAGAATGCCTATAACGGAGATTATGACATCTATCTTTACGATCTCGCATCGGGGGAAGTTTCACCCCTCGTGAAGAGTAAAGGCGATGACCTTCAGGGGGAACTCGACGCATCCGGGAAAAAACTCCTCTATGTTTCCAACCGTACAGGGATCCACAATGTATATATACATGACATTGAAAAAGATAAGTCTGAAAAAGTAACGGATGTTCTTTCCGGTGTCTTTTCCCCGCGATGGTTTCCCGAAGGGAAGAAAATCGCCATGGTGGCCTACCAGAACCTGGGCTATGACATCATGATCAAGGATATTCGGGATGGTAAAACCTATCCAGACATCCCGGAAAAGGAAGTTATAAAAAAAGACGTTCATTACAAGCCCACCTATTACAATTTTTCACAGTCTGTCCTGGGGTACTATAAACCGGGGCTTACCAGTGATATGTTCTTTATCGGCCTTACCGGTACCGTCAACTATGGTTTTGCCGGTTTTGTTCAGATGGCCCTTTCTGATAACATGGGTGACCACCGACTGGTTCTGACCGGTAACTATATCAGGCAGAAGGGGGGTAATGATTTGAACTTCGATGCAGCCTATTACTATCTCAAGCACCGCCTCGATGTCGGTATCGGCGCCTTCAGTCAGACCAATCCCTTTCTCATTTATTCCATTGGTGATATCAATGACCTGATTCACAATGCCAACCTGGGGACCGTCTACCTGAACCACTACGGGGGTTATGTAATTTTTCGCTATCCCTTTCACCGTTTTTTCCGTGTTGACCTGAAGGCCACGGTCTCCCGGTACGAGCATGACTATTCGATCTATGATTCACGGCCCGATGTTTATGCCAACCTCAACCAGCTGGCAGTGGGCCTCAGCTATGACAATGTCCTCTGGGGGCGCATGGTCCCCGTTGACGGTTTTCGAGGCAGGGTCAGTTTCGAGCAGGCCTTTAACCTGACGGGGCAGGATTTTTGCTTTTCCAGTGTTGACGTTGACCTGAGGCGTTACTTTCTCATTAACAAGCGGTATGTCTTTGCCTTTCGTGGTGTTTATGGCACGGTTTTTGGCCCAGACGCTGAGTATTTCAGGTATTACCTTGGGGGATTCAATACACTGCGGGGGCATCCCTTTCTGGGCTATTCGGGGAAGTACAAGTTTCTTGTCAACGCGGAGTTCAGGTTCACTGCCGTGGAGGGAATCAAGCTGGGGTGGCCCCTTTTCCTGGGGATTGGACAGATTGGCGGGGTGCTCTTTCTCGACATGGGATCAGCATGGGACGGGAAGTATAACTTTATCGATGATGAAACCGGGAATTTCGATGATTTCAAGATGGATATGGGATTCGGCTTTCGCCTGGCCCTTTATCCCGTCATCGTTTTAAAACTTGACTTCGCATGGCCTTTCTATAGAAAGTCATTTGGAGACATGGACATTATTTTCAGTCTTGGTTTTGAATATTAATGCTTTTCGGAGAAAAAGTTTAATAGTCAGCAAAAACCCCTGACCGGAGCCGGCAGGAACGATTTTTTTGAAATATAAAGGAATTGTATTATTTTTTTATTTATTTGGTACAATACGGTTGACGAAAGCCTGTATATTACCGACCTTTTTACAGGTTGATAAAAAAAGAGTAATGGACACTGAAAGTATGAAAAACAAACCGGAAACCCGCAGCGGGGGCTGTAAGAGAAAAACTTCCGAAACTGATATCACTATTTCCCTTGAACTGGAAAGTGCCGCTGATTCACGCATTAACAGCGGCGTACCCTTTTTCGATCATATGCTTTCTGCCATGTGCCGTCACGGCCGCATGATGATAGACCTTCGCTGCGCCGGTGACAACGAAATCGATGACCATCATTCAGTTGAAGACATCGGTATCTGTTTTGGTACCGCCCTTAAAGAAGCCCTTGGCGAAAAGAAAGGTATCTGTCGTTTCGGCGAGGCCTCTGCTCCCATGGACGAGGCCCTTGCGTCGGTTGTGGTTGATCTTTCCGGACGTTCTTTCTTTAAGTACACCGGGCCCGCCCTTGACCGCACCATAGGCCGCTACGAAGAAGAACTGAGCCTTGAGTTCTTTCGTGCCTTTGCGGATAACGCGGGCCTGAACCTGCACGTAAATGTCCGGTACGGCGATAACAGGCACCATATCCACGAGGCCGTCTACAAGGCACTTGGTATGGCCCTGAGGCGTGCCGTTGCATTCGATGATATCCTTAACGGGGGCGTTCCTTCAACAAAGGGGACTATCGCATGATTACTGTTATCGACTACGGTATGGGCAACCTTCGTTCCGTGGTAAAGGCCATTGAGCTTTATACGGACAGGGTACAGGTGAGCAGTGATCCTGCAGTGGTTGAAAAGTCAGATGCATTGATTATGCCGGGAGACGGCGCCTTTGCCATGGCAATGGAAAATCTCCGCAGTATGGGCTGGATTGATCCATTGAAAAAATTTATTTCCGCAGGGGGATATTTTTTTGGTATCTGTCTCGGCTACCAGCTTCTCTTTTCCTCCAGTGAAGAATTCGGTAATTCAACGGGCCTTGACGTAATACCGGGGCAGGTGATACGTTTCAGGGAGTCGGGGTTGAAGGTCCCCCACATGGGCTGGAATTCAGTCTCCTTTACCCACAGTTCTCCCTTTCTCGAGGGGGTTCCGGGGGGAAGTTATTTCTATTTTATCCATTCATACCATCCCGTGACGGAGGATGACTCATGGGTGATGGGGCAGACCACCTATGGCAACACTTTTCCCTGTATCGTGGGAAAGGGTAACTGTATCGCAACGCAGTTCCATCCTGAAAAGAGTCATCACTGCGGGCTGAAAATTGTTGAAAATTTCGTGAGGGCAGTATGCTGATAATACCGGCAATCGATATAAAAGAAGGAAAATGTGTGCGTCTCCTCCAGGGAGACCCTGACCGCAAGACAGTCTATTCTGATGACCCCGTGGGGCAGGCAAAGAAGTTCGAGGCCATGGGGGCAGAATTAATCCATGTGGTTGACCTTGACGGTGCCTTTGAGGGACAACCTGTCAATATTGATCTTGTCGCTGCCATTGCCGCGGGGGTTTCTATCCCCATTGAAATTGGCGGGGGTATCCGCAGTGCCGAAACGGTAAAGAGATATCTTGATACAGGCATTAAACGCATCATTATCGGTACCGCAATTCTCGAAAAGGAGTTCGCTGACATACTCGAGGAGAGCCCGGGAAACATCATTGCCGGCATCGATGCCCGGGATTCAATGGTGGCAACCAGGGGCTGGAAAGAAGTCACCAGGGTCAGAGCCTCTGACCTTGTGAAACAGGTAATAGAAAGAGGAATAAGAGAAATAATATACACAGATATTGCAACAGATGGTATGCTCAGTGGGCCGAATATGGAGGCATACCGGATGCTGCTGAAAGAATTTCCGGGACTTTCGCTGATTGCTTCGGGGGGTGTGTCATCTCTGGATGATATTCAGAGACTCCGTGAACTGGAAAGCGAAGGCCTCAGGGGGGCTATTGTCGGGAAAGCTGTTTATGACGGGCGTATTGATCTAAAGGAGGCCCTTGCATCAGTTTCCTGAAAAAAGTATCGGGGGTAGTGTAATGGATATCGATGTTTCCTGGCCTGTGGAAATCGAGCAGTATGAGCGCAAGATTTATGATCTGAAACAGCTTATCGAGATAAGCAAGGGACTGAATTCAACACTCGACTATAATACTCTCATCGAATCGATTCTTCTTACCTGCATGGGGCAGATGCAGCTTCTCAAGGCGGGTATTTTTTTGAAAAAGGGGCTTGGGTCAGAGTCCTTCAGTTTTCACCGTAATTACAAGGGCTTCGAGGTTGACCATTCCCTTGATTATGAAATATCTTCAGAAGGGGGCATTATCCCCTTTCTTGAAGAGTCTCCACATTGTTATACTCTTGATGAAATTATTGGTTATGGAATAGACGACAGGGGAGTGGAGGTTTTAAAGCTTCTCGATCCATGCCTTATTGTTCCCCTCCTCAGCAGGGGAGAGGTAAACGGATTTATAATCCTGGGAGAGAGAATCAACAAGGGGTATTTCAGCGAGAATGAAAAGGAATACCTCATGTATATCGCCTCACTGGCGGGGATCGCCATAAACAATGCCCGCCTCTACGAAATGGCCACAACAGACATGATGACTCACCTGAAGATTCATCACTATTTTCATACCGCCCTTGAAGAGGAGTTCAGCCGTTCACTCCATTATCAGCGTCCACTTTCCCTGATAATGGCTGATATCGATCATTTCAAGGAGGTGAATGACAGCCATGGGCACAGCGCCGGGGATGTGGTTCTGACCAGGGTGGCCCAGATAATAAAGGAAAACATCAGGCTTATGGATGTCGCCGCCCGTTATGGTGGCGAGGAATTTGCCATTATACTTCCCAAAACAGACATGACCGACGCCCTTATCGTGGCAGAGAGGATTCGGGAAAATATAGAACGTGAACTCTTTCATCACGGAGAACTTGAAATGAAGATTACCATCTCCATCGGCCTTTCCGTACTGGATCATGACAGGGATGTAAACAGGAAAAATCTTCTGGATAGGGCTGACAAAGCCCTTTATATGTCCAAGAATAACGGTCGTAACCAGGTCTCTTTTATATAGCGGTTGGTTGCCGGGCCCTGGAGACTAAGATGTAGAATTATGTCACATTTTATTCCTGGAGGCCGGGATTTGGGCTTAATTTTCTTGACAGGAGAGGGTATATAATACTATATGACTTTCTATTGTTTGGGCCCATAGCTCAGTTGGTTAGAGCGGCTGACTCATAATCAGTAGGTCCGGGGTTCGAGTCCCTGTGGGCCCACATAATCGGGAGCTATGCTCCCTCTTATTATATTGATCGAGGAATAAAAAATGTACGCGATAATTGAAATTGGTGGAAAACAGTATAAAGTAGAAAAAGATAAAGAAGTTTTCGTAGATAAACTCGACCGCGAAGAAAAGCAGGAATTCGATATTGATACAGTTCTTCTTTACGCTGATGGTGATGATGTAAAAGTAGGTAAACCCTACTGCGGCGTCAAGGCAAAGGCGCAGTATCTTGGAAATGTAAAAGGCGAAAAGGTTCGTGGCATCAAGTTTAAAAAGAGAAAGGGATACCAGCGTACCCTGGGGCATCGCCAGACATATTCACAACTGATGATAAAGGATTTTGTCGTCGGCTAAAGGATTTTTCCCTTGATAAGGGTCACTGTCGAAATTGATTCCGCGGGAAAAGGGCAGAGCCTTGAGATCAGCGGTCACGGAGGCAGGGGGCCAAAGGGGAGTGATATTCTCTGCGCGGCGGTTTCCACGCTGGGGCAGACATACGTTTTCTCCGCGGCCAGGATCGAAGATGTCGAACAGAGAGTGAAGCAGCAGGAAGGATATCTTTTTTCTGAGATAGACACGCAGAATACATCGGGAGAATCAAGGGCATGCCTGAAAGATTATCTCGATTTTGTAATTTATGGAATAATTGAACTGGAAAAGCACTATCCCGGTGATATCGAACTATCGGTAAGGCACCAGGAGAGGGCTGATAAAGGAGAAAAGCATGGCACATAAGAAAGGTGGTGGATCAACTCGAAACGGCCGCGATTCCAAGTCAAAGAGACTCGGTGTTAAGCGATATGGCGGTCAGGAAGTTACCGGCGGAACAATAATTGTTCGCCAGCGCGGCACGAAAATTCATCCAGGTGACAATGTAGGACGCGGTGGAGACGATACGCTGTTTGCAAAGATTGATGGCGTGGTAACATTCGAACGATTCGATAAAAAAAGAAAGAAAGTTTCTGTATATCCCGTTTCATAATAAAACGAAAATAAAATTGCAGAATATGAAAAATCGCGTATCTTCATTGTGCGCGATTTTTCCTGTCTTTACGCGTTAAGCGAGAAGAAAATGCCAAAGTTTACTGACACAATAAATATCAGGATCAAGGCGGGAGACGGCGGCGCCGGCGCAGTTTCCTTTCGAAGGGAAAAGTATATTGCCAAAGGTGGTCCCGACGGGGGAGACGGCGGTAACGGGGGAAATGTTTATATTGAAGCTGACCGCCGTTACTATAATCTCTCTCATTTTTTCAGGGACCGCCTCTACAAGGCGCGCCGGGGCCACCAGGGGGAAGGGCGCAACCGTCATGGCGCTGACGGTGATGATGTAACCCTTCTCGTGCCTCCCGGCACCCAGGTGATCGATGCCGAAAGCGGCGAGATCATCGCCGACCTTGTCTCCGAAGAAGACTCCTGTCTTGTGGCAAAGGGGGGTATCGGCGGAAAGGGGAACGCCTTTTTTAAGAGTTCCACGCACCAGACACCGCGCATGGCCCAGCCGGGATCCCCCGGTGAGGAGAAGATCCTGACCCTGAACCTTAAACTTATTGCTGATATCGGCCTTGTGGGACTCCCCAACGCAGGAAAATCGACCCTTCTCTCCACTGTAACAAGGGCAAAACCAAAGATTGCCGACTACCCCTTTACAACGCTGATACCGAACCTTGGCGTTGTTCAGCGTTCGAAACGTGAATTTCTCATCGCTGATATCCCCGGCATTATCGAGGGGGCCCACAGGGGACACGGACTGGGGCTTTCCTTTCTTCAGCATATCGAACGCGTCAACGTCCTTCTTTTTCTTCTTGACGCAACCGAAGAAGAACTTCCTTATACTCTTGAACTTCTCCGTTCGGAACTGAAGGCGTACAACGAAGAACTTCTTGAGAGGCCCTCGCTTGTGCTTCTTTCCAAGGTCGATCTTATCGATGAGGATGAGCTGAAAGAAAAGGCCGGGCTTTTAAAGGGTGAGGAAGTCATACCTGTTTCTTCCGTAACGGGAAAGAATATCGAAAAACTGATCGACAGGCTCATCCTGTTGCTGGAAGAGGCCCATGCCGCGGAAGGATCTGATACAGAACATTAAACGCCTTGTCATCAAGATTGGCACCTCGTCCCTTACCGAGGAGGGGGAAATCTGTAACCGCAAGGTCTCCCGCTTTGTGCGGCAGGTGTGCGATGTCCTCGATGAGGGATACCAGGTGGTGATTGTCTCGTCCGGGGCCATTACTGCTGGTGCCGGCCGCATCGGCAAGAAGCGAGAAAGCCTGACCATTCCTGAAAAACAGGCCCTTGCTTCGGTGGGGCAGGCTCTTCTGATTAATGAATACCGAAAATATTTCTCCCGCCGCGGGTACGAGGTGGGGCAGGTGCTTCTCACCGAGGATGATTTGAAACACCGCCGCAGGTTTTTGAACGCCCGTCATACCATGGAAGCCCTCCTTGAAATGAAAGTTGTTCCCATTGTCAATGAGAACGACACGGTTGTGGTCAAGGAAATCAAGTTTGGCGACAATGATACCCTTTCGGCATATATTACCAGTCTCATCAGTGCAGACCTTCTCATACTTCTCTCCGACGTGAAGGGATTCTACATGAATCTCGATGATCCCCGTCCCGTTGATGAAATTCACCGAATCACCGATGAAGTCTATCAGTGTGCCGGGGGCAGCGCCTCAGGGCATGGCACCGGGGGGATGCTCACCAAGATCAGGGCGGCGGAGTTGATAATTCGTTTTGGTGAAAAAATGGTTATTGCCAGCGCCTCCGAGGCAAATGTATTAAAAAGAATCCTTGCCGGCGAAAGAGTGGGCACCATGTTCGTTGGGAGTGAAAAGAAGCTCTCCAGCAGAAAGAAATGGGTTGCCCTTAAAAAGCCAAAGGGCAGTATATATCTTGATGCCGGCGCAGTTGATGCCATCGGGCAGCGTAAAAAGTCACTCCTCGCAACAGGTATTATCGCTATTGATGGAAGTTTTGACATGGGCGCGGTAGTTGAACTCTTTGACCCGGCCCAAAGGGCCGTGGCACGGGGCATTGTCAATTATAACAGCAGCGAACTCGAACTCATAATGGGAAAAAATACAAAGGAAATACGGAAGCTTCTCAAAGGTACCTACTTTGATGAGGTCATCAACAGGGATGATCTCGTCATCTACTGACCGCTATAAAAGTTTGAAAGTACTTTTACCGATTTATTTATGAAAAGATTAAAAAAAAGTGTACAGATAATTTTTCGCAGAACCCTTTCTCTCTCCATGGCCTTTCTTCTGACGGCAGCGGCCTTTAGTGCATTATTGCCCGCGCGGGCTGATGCGGCGGGGAAGTTCCGTTCTGTTTCAGAGAGGGGGTACTACCTGCGGGGCGTCATTCCCGGGTGGGGCCAGTACTACGCGGGCTATCATGTCAAGGGCATGGTTTTCCTGGGAAGTTTCGGTCTCTCGGGAGGCATCTTTACCTGGTCCCTGGTGAACATGATCGGCAAGAAACAGAGCTACGATGACCTTGGTTACGGCACTGACCAGGCCGTTTTCGATAAAAAATGGAAAGACTATAAGAACGCCGGTATTGTCGCCCTCTGCCTGGGGCTTTTCATGGGAGGGATTTACGCGGCAAACTGGGTTGACCTTATCTTTTTTTCTCACTATACTGGAAAAAAGACCGGTGCGGGACAGGTTTCTTTCGAGGTATACCAGTACTGTGACGGGGGAACATCACAGGATACAATTAACGGTATAAAAGCCGTATTCTACTTTTGAGGTCGCTGTTAGAAATGCTGAAAAGACTATCAACCATGCTGGCCGGATTTTTTACCCTTTCGCTGCTTGTCCTGGCCACCCCGGGGTGTTACTGGGAGGGTCGTGACAACAAATTCGATCCCGAAGCGGACAACTACATTGGCAACGACCGTCATGAAAAGGCAACGGCATGGACCTTTATGGTTTACATGGGGGCTGACAATAACCTTGAATCGGAACTTCTCTCTGACATAAACGAGATGCAGCAGGGTATGCAGTACGCCGAAGGAATCAATCTCATTGTATTTATTGACCGTTCCGCAGCCTTTGACAGCGATTACTATGTACTGGGAGAAAACTTTTCCGGTGGCAAGATGTACCGCATCACCGCTGATGAGACCTGTGAACTCTACGGCCAGGAATTGCTCCCGGAATGCCGCCCGGAGAATACCTATGATGTCAACAGCGGGGATGCTGAAATCTTAAAGAGATTTATCCAGTTCGGCAAGAAATATTATCCCGCTGAAAAATATGCCCTTATTATCTCGAGTCACGGCGGCGGCGCCATGAAAAAGCGATCTGCCATTGGGACCGGGGATTCCACGAACAGCAGCAGTACCAGGGAAGTGGTGGGTGATTATCCTGAAAATGACTGGATCTACACCGCGGAGGTAACGGACGTTTTAACAGAAGCTGAATCTGTTGATTTTCTCGGGTATGATGCCTGTTTTATGGGCTCCGCTGAAGTGGCCTACCAGTACCGTCCCGACAACGGCAGTTTTTCCGCTGATGTCATGGCGGCATCTCCCGCCAGTGAATGGGGGTACGGATGGGACTTTGTGCGTATCCTTTCACGCATCAGGAGCGGCAGCGGGACCAGCAGTGAGACCGCTGATATAGTTACAGAGGTGACCGGCATCGAGTATGAAAAGTATTATGATGCCGCCACCATGACAGCCCTTCACCTGGGGGGCATCATTGTTGAAGAATATTATGACCAGCTGAGAGATTATAATGCCCTTTCTGACCAGACTATGAGCTGCTATGACCTGTCAAAGGCGGCAGATGTAAAGGCAAAGGTGGATGCCCTTGCCGCTGCATTCACCGCAGGTGATAAAACTGATGTACTCGATCTCGGCCTCAAGACACAGGCAGAAAGCAGTGCCTTGACATTTCACTACTTTACGGCGGAGAGTGAAGTCTCTTACGTCCCCGTGGTCGATATCTGTGGTCTTGCAGCACGGATTGAAAATCTTTCTCTCAGCAGTGGCATCAACACCGCCGCGGGCAATGTACGGACTGCTGTTGATGAAATGGTTGTTTATTCCTTCGGGGGAAGTTTTTTCGCCTCTGACTCTTTCTATGGCGGGGAATTCAAACAGGGTAAAAACGGCCTGCATCTCTACTTCCCCTACCGGGGCGATTTTGAGGAGTTTGGACTCTGGTATTATCCGACTGATACGGCATCTTTTGTGAGCCCCTATAAAGGTTACGGGAAACTTTCCTGGTGCGCCCACGGGGCCACCGAAAGTAACGGCGTGGAGAACTGGTTCGAACTTCTCGATGACTGGATGGATTCAGGCGACAGCAATGATTACACTCCCTGAGAGGGGATAAACTTCCCCCCGCCAAAAAACATTGACATTTAGGCACCTGCCTGTTTCATTGAAACCACCGAAAGTTTTCATTTTTGAACAGACTATTGAACCAACAAACGAAGAACTAAAGAGGTAATTCATGCGCGTATCACGGTATATACTTCCTACATTGAAAGAGGACCCCGCTGACGCGGTTGTCTCCAGTCACCGTCTCATGGTCAGGGCGGGGCTCATCCGCAAAGAATCCGCGGGTATGTATGTTTATCTTCCCCTGGGACTGCGGGTGCTGCAGAAAATCGAGGCAATCGTGCGCGAGGAGATGAACCGCGCCGGGGCTATTGAATTTCTCATGCCTGAACTGACAAACGCTGAACTCTGGAAGGCGTCAGGCCGCTGGGACTCCATGGGCCCCGAGATGATCCGCATTAAAGACCGCAACGGCCAGGAATACGCCCTGGCACCGACACATGAAGAGGCATTTACCAGCGTGGTCAATTCACTGATTTCTTCATACCGTGATCTGCCCGTGACAGTCTACCAGATGAATACAAAGTTTCGTGATGAAATCCGTCCCCGCTTCGGGGTGATCCGCAGCAAGGAGTTCATCATGAAAGACGCCTATTCCTTCGATATCGATGAAGCGGGACTTGAAGAATCCTACCAGGCAATGCGTACCGCCTATCGGCGTATCTTTGAGCGCTGCGGCCTGGAGACTATTCCTGTTGAGGCTGATACCGGCGCCATGGGGGGCTCTGACTCCGAGGAGTTCATGGTCGCCTCCGAGGTGGGTGAGGAGTATCTTCTTATCTGTGATAAATGCGGCTACCGCGCCAACCAGGAAAAGGCTGAGTTTAAACACATGCCCCTGGGTGACCCCGAAGAGGAAAAGATGCCCGCGGCCATTGTTGACACTCCCGAGGTGAAGACCATAGATGACCTGGCAGCATTTTTTAAATGTTCTCCCAATAAATTTTTAAAATCTATCGTATATCTCGCTGATGGCGATCCCGTGATGGTTGTGGTTCCGGGTGGCCGTGAAATAAATGAGCATAAACTGAAAAACGCCCTGGGAGCTGTTGAACTCGAACTGGCCCCTGACGGTGTTGTCGAAGATGTTACCGGCGCCCCCGTGGGATTTGCCGGGCCTGTGAACGAGTTCAAGGTGCGCACCCTCTTTGATGTTGCCGTTAAGGAAATGGTCAATGCCATTACCGGTGCTAATAAAAGAGACAAACATTTCACCGGGGTCAACCCGGGCAGGGATTTTACTATCGAAGAGGAATACGACCTGACTTCTGCCGAAGATGGCGATCTTTGCCCCTCATGTGGGGAGTCCATGTATGTGAAAAAGGGCATCGAAGTAGGGCATATTTTCAAGCTGGGGTATAAATACACAGAAACAATGGATGTGTCGGTTCTTGATGAGAAGGGGAAGTCAATTACCCCCATCATGGGATGTTACGGTATTGGCGTGAACCGCACCATGGCTGCCGTTGTTGAACAGCACCATGATGAAAGGGGCATTAGCTGGCCTGGATCGATTTCACCCTTTGACCTGCACCTTGTGGGCCTTGCTAAAAGCGATGAGGATATCGCCGCTGTGGATGAAATTTACCAGTATCTCATTGATGAAGGGTTCGACGTACTCTACGATGACCGCAAGGCAAGCCCCGGTTTCAAGTTTGCCGATGCTGACCTTATAGGTATACCACTGCGAATTACCGTGGGCAAGAGCTACTTTCAGGACGGCGACCTGGAGGTGAAAGTGAGGGGAGAGGCGGATTTTCAGAAGGTCAAGAAAAAGGACCTGCTGAAGGTTCTGGAGGATTTGAGATAAAAAATTAAAAAATTTTTCCGTATAAAACCGTCCCATTCGTCTAAAAAAGTTTGTCTTAAAGTTTGATTTATATTGACATTTCTCTGCGGCGGTTAAAAATATGGCGCAGGACTGGTTTACGGGTACATTCCACTGTGGGTTTGCATTCTCAGTTCTTTCAGGAAGTGCCCTTTTTAGTGTATACCAAAACTTAATGTAAGGGAGTATAAAGATGAAGATTGTTGTTTGTCTGAAGCAGGTTCCAGATATGGAATCCAAGTTCAAGATCATCGATGACAGCAAAGTTGACGAATCCCAGATAGCATTCAAAATCAATGATTTCGATAACTATGCTGTTGAAGCTGCTCTGCAGTTGAAAGAGAAAAATGGTGGAGAAGTTATTATTGTTTCCGCCGGTCCGGACAGGGCCGCAAAGGATATCCGTCAGGCCTTCGCAATGGGAGCTGACTGGGGAATCCATATCAATGACGCCGCGGTTTTTGACGCAGATAACTATGTCATTGCAAACGCTCTTACCAAGGCTATCGAAAGTATCGGCGATGTCGACCTGGTACTTACCGGTGTTCAGGCTGAAGATGACCAGGCAGCTGTTACCGGTGTCATGATTGCTGATATGCTGGGACAGCCTTCTGTTACCAACGTTGTAAAACTCGAAGTTGATGGAACTGCCATGACAGTTAACCGTGAGCTCGAAGGCGGACTGAATGAAGTTATCGGGCTGTCTGCTCCTGCTGTTCTCTCAATTCAGTCAGGTATCAACGAGCCCCGTTATCCGACTCTTCCCGGTATCATGAAAGCAAAGAAGAAGAAGCTCGACGCTAAATCAGGCGGCGACCTTGGTGTAGACGCTGCTGCACGTACTGAGTTCATCAAGATGTTCTTCCCTGAGTCTGAATCTCAGGCAGAAATCATTGAAGGTGATCCTGCAGCCGCAGCCGCTACGCTGGTTAATAAACTCAAGAACGAAGCTAAGGTGATATAAGGGGGTTGCACAATGGCAAAGATTTTAGTAATTGCTGAACATAGAGATGGAAACCTTTCAGAATCTACTCTCGAACTCTGTAAGGCTGCCAAAGAAATCGCAGCAGGGCTCGGCGCTGACGCTGCAGCCGCTGTTTTCGCTAAAGATGACGCTATCGCAAATGAAGTCGCAAAATACATTCCCGAAGTTTTCGCAGTAAGTGATGCTGCGCTGGAAAAGTATACCTCTGACGGATATACCCAGGCCGCCAAAGCGGTTATTGAGGCTCAGGACGTTCAGGGTGTTCTCGTAGCTCAGAGCTATGATGGTGTTGACTTCGCCGCAAAGGTTGCCATGGCAATTGATGCCGGTATCGTTTCCAACTGTGTTGCCGCTAAAGCTGACGGTGGATCAGTTGTTTTTACCCGTAACGTCTTCAACGGTAAAATCCATGAAGACAAAAAAGTCACTTCTGCAAAATTTGTTGCTACTTTCGAAAAGGGCGCCTATGACGTGGAAGCTGAAGGCGGTGCCGGTTCCGTTACTGCAGTGTCAGCTTCAATCGCTGATGTCAGAACAGAAGTCAAGGAAGTCATCGAAACAATGGCTGGTTCTGTTGATATTTCACAGGCCAAGATTATTGTTTCTGGCGGGCGTGGCTGTAAAGACGGCGACAAGTATAAAGAAGTTATTGTTCCCCTCGCTGAAAAACTCGGCGGTGAGTATGGAGCTTCACGTCCCGTTGTTGACTCTGGCTGGACCGATCCTGCACGCCAGGTTGGACAATCAGGAAAGGTCGTTACTCCCGATCTTTACATGGCTATCGGTATCTCCGGTGCTATCCAGCACGTAGCCGGTATGAAGGGATCTCAATGTATCGTTGCAATCAACAAAGACCCTGAAGCTCCTATTTTCAACCTTGCTACTTACGGCATCGTTGCTGACCTTTTCGAAGTTGTTCCTGAAATTATGAACAACCTCTAAAAACAGGTTAACAGTATAAAAAAAAGACGGGGTTGTATGATTCCGTCTTTTTTTATATATACATGTAATTGACGAAAATCTGCTATATTTTTAAACAAAATATTAAACTGAATTTTTTTCGTGAAATTATGATTATTTTCTTGCAATTGTATAGAAAATAACATAAACCGATCGGACGGTTTATGTTGATACTTGTACTGTTTTTAACGAGCTTTAAGCAGTATAATGCAGTGACTCAGGGCAGAATGACAAGGATCATCAACAAAAATTAAATAATGTATTCAATTTAAACCGTAAGAACGGTTTTGCCCCTCAAAGATAAATATTTAGCTGACCGTTAATGTTTAATTTTTTTTGGGGGAATCGCTATGAATACACGGATGCCCGGTGTACTGCATGCGGTGCTTTCTGTAGTGCTGCTGTTTTGTTTGTCTTCCTGCTCAGATTCAGATATGGGGTTTCAGGATAATCGTCCTGCTACCAGTGATGTAGAGATTTTCAGCCTTCTTGATGATCATGATACGATCAAGGATGCCCTTGATGGCGTGGACATGAACAAACTTCTGGCAGAAGACCTGCCTGATGCCATCAAGAAAAACCTTCACCGTCTTTGGTAACCAGCGGCGAACCGAAGGATTTATTCAGCACCACGTTGTTGCCCTTGGGGCCGAGCGTGACCTTGACCGCATTGGCCA
>CAZHNW010000037.1:0-34631 GCA_964534225.1 uncultured Leptospirales bacterium
AATTCATCTTGAGACGGCAGATACCAGTCATCATAGGTTACACCACTGACCTCTACGGTGTAATCAGCGCATACTTTGGCGGCCTCTGTGAGGCCTGATGGTTCATTGATTTTATTCTCTAAAATTGTTTCATATTCGATGAAGACTTTCCAATATGCCTGCTTTTCGTTTTTAAAAAACTCAATTTTCGTGGAAATAAACTTTTTATTGATGCAAAATGCATTCAAATCTTCAGTAGTAAAGGTTTTTGTAACAGAATTAAAGGGTATTGTTATTATTTCATACAAATCAATTCATTCCAAAAAAAAATCGACTAAAGGGGGCCTTGCCCCCTTTAGAATCCCCCAAACAAAAGGTAAAAAAGTAAAAAAGCAAAAGGTTACTGAGTCCTCGAAAAGCGGAAGCCTACGTCGAAGTTCACGTAATACGGGTAGATGAAGTTCCAGTAGCCAACCTGCACGCCGTAGGCAGAAAAGCTCCAGCCACCGCCCCGTAACACGCGGTAAGACCCGCTGTGATCAGGATGCCAGTCAAAATTCCACTCCCACACATTGCCGCTCATGTCAAAAAGACCCAGAGCATTATCGCTGTTTACACCAAGACTTTTTACTTCTGCTGTTGATGATGCATCATACACAGCATAATCACCTATGGTAGTACTGGTACTATAATCTGCGATATCACCACTGGCATAATCTCCTGGTGTCCACCAGTATCCGCTATCAGCAGGGTACTGGTATGCACCATTGGTGTTGTCACTTCCCTTATACCGGGCAGCACAACTCCATTCTGCTAATGTAGGCAGACGAAATCCCTTTGCAGTGCAATTGGCCATGTCGAAATTATCGTTTGAAGAGGCCTTGATATACGGTTTATCTTCACTGCCGCCTACAGTATTTACTGAATCTGTGTCTGTCGCTGTTCTCAAAGGCGTCTGATAGTCACTATCTGTATAATAGACCAGATCAAGGTCAGATTCTGTTCCATTATTAGCGTTATACCATTCGGTCAGGGCGTTGCACCACACTATGCTGTCCCGCCAGTTGATAGTTGTCACCGGATGTTGATCTGTATCACCTGTACCGTCTCCCTGGGTACCAGCGTTGGCAAAGGTATAGGTGTCATCACCTGCAGTTCCATTTCTGTCATGGTCTATAGAATTATCTGTAGCCCATGTATACACTTTATTCCATAGCTCCCAGGTTACCTCTGTCTCTCCTATCCAGTAGGCATTGGATACATTTGTATCACCATCATCATTCAAACCAGACATAAAACTCAATCCTCCGGGTACGTAGGCCATATTGAAGGTAACGCTGTCTGCTGTGACTGTTATCTTTTGACCGGCTGGAAAAGTTGCCGGAAATACCGCTGTAACCACACCGGAGTCAGCAGAGTTGGTTGCCGTTGCTCCAGCCACTGTGAAAAAGTTTTCGGCCACGCCTGTCAGCGTGTATCCCGCTTTGGCCGTCAGTGTAATGGTTGCCGTATATACTGTTCCTGCAGCAAAGGTTGCGTCCGATGGGCTCCAGCTCACGGTTCCCGTGTACTGTGCAGTTTCAGTAATCGTTGTTACAGGGGTCTCGCCATAGGTTGGTTGTGTGACACCTGGTATCGCGGCAGTAGTGATAACGGTATCAGGTGTGCCATGTGTCGCGTCATAGGTATCATTATACAGACTGCTCCAGCAGGAGCCGGTACCCAGGGCCAGCAGAAGCCCCAGCAGGGCAATACAAAAACGCCCCTTTCCCCTGCCTTCTTTTTTGCTGAAATTATTGTTCATTCGTATCATTTTCATATTTTCCTTCCTTGCCCCTGCCGCGCTCGCAGTTTTTCCCGGCACTACATGCCGAAACGGTATGTAGTGCCGGCATTGAAACTGAGAAATATAAGCGGTGTGGACTCGAGTATCAGGGTAAATTCAGGCTCGAGAAAAAAATTGATGTTCCTCTGGCTCATGAATATAAGGCGAAGTCCCGCTCTTACCTGGGGCTCTATCTCCCAGTCGCTCTCATCGACACCGGTAATGTTGTCGGTGTAACTGGAATAGTGCCATGCCACACCCAGTGACAGGCGCGGGCGAAGCCGCAGCCAGTTAAAAAACTCAAAGTCATAGCCCGCAGTGAGATAAAGGGGCGCGATAAGGGCCATCTTCGCGTTACCCTTTCCCTGCATGTAATAGGCCCCTGTTTCAACACCGAAATTCAGGTTCCGCATAAAGGCAAATCCCATGGCAAAGCCCGCGGTGCCGCCAACCCCCATTGAATAGAGCTCACCGAAACGGCCCAGGGGCAGAATGTATCCCGGGGATATGCTTACCTCGGGCAGTACCTTTAACCTTGTGCTGACACGGCCGCTTTCCGTGGAGAGCCCCCCCTTATCATCAAGGGCCTTTACAGAAAAAAAGGTAACCCGCCCGGCGGGCATCTTGACGGTGAAAGCGGTCCCCTTCAGCAGAGGTGAAACCTTAAGCGAACCTGAAGGCTCAACACGGTACACATAATAGCCCTTGACCACGCCGTCAGGGTCACTGGCAGCCTCCCAGGTCAGGGCGGCATGAACGGTGCCTCCTTTTTTAGAGAGGCGGCAGGCCAGGCCCCGGGGTGCCAGGGGGAGAATATTCTTCGTTGTTGCCTTCAGCACATTACTGGGCAGAGACTCATACTTATCAGTATCAATGGCGGTCACCCTGAAGCTGTAGCGGCTGTTGCTTTTCAGGCCGGCCACCCTGTAGCCCCGACCGGAAGACTCGCCAATCTTTTTGAACTTTTTACCGGGCAGGCGCATATAGATATAGTACTTAATAACCTTGTTATAGGGGGGATTCCATTTGAGCATTATCTCCGTGGTGCCAGCCTGCCCTTTCAGGCCCGTGGGATTTTTGCGGGCGATAAAAAGCACATCATCACGCTTGGCCTTCATCTCTTTCGGTTTATAGAGGGCCCTGCGAAAGGTATAGGAATCACGGTCTTCATCCACCAGGTAGAGTTCAATGCCCCGGCCATCGGTAAAGCGCACAAAAACCTTGCCCATGTAAATTTTTGTATACACGATGCGCATAATTCTTCCCCGCGGGACTACCCTGTTTTTGCCCTCTATTCGAAGGGTAATACTCCGGGCGCTGTCGCCCACGACATTTCCTTTAAGAATAGAGCCGTTTTTCAAGAACACAAAGGCGGCAAAGGCCTGGGAGGAGAAAAAGACAATAACCGCACAACAGATAGATATTAAAACATTTCGCATACTTTTACACCAAAATCCCTGCTATTTTTAATGACAATTACTGTATATTTTTAAAACAACACTGTTTACACCTTTTAATATATTTCCCATTTTTGCAAGGATAAAATCTCTAAAAAAGTGTTCCTCCTGGCTCTCTCAAACTTCCCCGCTTACACCGGGCTTTTGATACTCATCGGCAGTGCCATGACACTGACCATCATCATGAAGGCCACCGCCGGTATCGAATGGGAGGGAAGGTTTTAGAAAACAGGCGGCATCACAAAGCTTTAGACGTTATACGAAACTTTAATCATCAGGCAATAAAAAACCCAAAAGGTCAGCCGGCTGACCTTTTGGGTTTTCCTCGATTCGGCAACCGGTTGCCGAATCGAACTCTGGCCGTTTCTGAAAAAATCGACCGCATGCCTTTGGGTCATTCCAGTATTTTTTTCAACCTGCAGCAGAATATAATGCATAAAACATTTCTGCTGTCAATTTAAAAATTTCTGCATAAAAATCTTTATCTTTTACCTGTCATGCAGCAGGCGTTTTTCATTCCCTCGGAAATACCTGAAAAAATTTTTTCAGGAAAATTATCCGGCAGGAGTTTGCTTACTGCATCGATAACACCGTCGGTCTTTTCAACAACTTCATCAATAATTTTATTCATGTCCGATTCTGGGAAAAAGTCTTTTTTTGCCTGAGCAAGCCAGTGACGTCGCTGCATGTTTTTCCATTTATAGTGAACATTTTTACTGTGCAAAGCCATAGCCATTTTCATTTTATGAATGCCAGCCGTTACCGGATAGGCTGACAATACATCATACATAGGTGTTAAATGAAACCGGCCGGCGGCTTTCAGGTAAATGCTGAAATTCTTACCATGGCCGTCAATGGCACCAAGAA
Source organism: uncultured Leptospirales bacterium (assembly GCA_964534225.1). GTDB lineage: Bacteria > Spirochaetota > UBA4802 > UBA4802 > UBA5550 > CAZHNW01. The sequence goes on from CAZHNW010000037.1 coordinate 4,129, forward strand.
CCCAGAAAATAAAGAGTGTTTTCATAAAGACAGCCCTGTCACTACCGGGATCAATTGATGAACCAAGTAATTTCATAATTTGGGAAATACCGGGACCTCCATCACTTTCATATTTATTGCCGACAGAAATTGAATGGGCCTGGCACATGTCCTCCTGTGGCAGACGAATCAGCCATTTCCTGTCTTCAGACATCCTGCGATCAAAACGCTTAACTGACAAAACTTTTCTGTCTCCAAAGACTTCAATGTTTACCTCAGGTACCGGGATACCGTACTCCTCCAGAATTTTCATACAAAGCCATTCGTTCTCAACACTCTCAGACAGGTCCATACCGGCATGTTCGATAAAGCCAATGGGTTGTTTGAAAATGTGTGTAGTGGGGGTTGCCCCAACAGGACGTTTCCACCTGCCGTCATGAAAAAGATAGGCGGATTTTTCCTGGGCCCCCGCCAGGGAAATCCTGAAGTCTGAATCCTCCGTCATTCCAAGGGGGGCGGTTTTATACTTTCTCAAGTCATCCGCCAGGTCTTCATTGCCCAATGTTATCCCTTCTATTTTTTTTACATTCTGCTCCCCCCTCTCCGTGAGAAGCTGTATTGCCCCGACGCAGTCCCTGCCAATATGAGAAAGGAGATCAAAGGGTCTGTTTGATTCAGTGCCGAATCGGGCCTGCATGCGTTCCAGTATTTTTTTATTTTCAGGCAAAAGATTTTCAAAATAATTGTATACCCTGACTCCCGCATGTCTCCTTTCAGTCAGGGGCAGCGATAACGACAGGGGTACCGCCAGTTCTCTTTTATCCAGCCATGATTCTGAATACAGAAATTCCTGGCCGCCGTTTTTAAGATGCCTGTACTCGCCGACTTCGTATCCGTTCATGTAAACATGCAAAACTTTCATTACCAGAGTTCCTTTTTTTCAACAGCCTTTGTCCTGAGTTCAAGACTCATTTCCAGCCCCAGGGCAGCCATATATCGAAAAAGAGTCTCAAGTCTTACTCCAGGGCGTCCGTTTTCAATGTCTGAAATAGAAGACTGGGCAATGTTGTATTTATTTCCTGCCTCTGCCTGTGACAACCCCTGCTCTTTTCTGTATTTTTTAAGAACCTGTCCGAGAGTTACGGAAGATGAAATAGCAATCATGATGCCTCTCTGAAACCATTATAGCTTTACAGCTATAAATTAATTTTATAGTCGTACAGCTATAAAATCACGATATAGCTGTAGGGCTATATAATTTAGATATAGCTTTACAGCTATAAAGTCAAGAATATTATACGAGCTTTTTATTACGAGGAGTAATACCTTGATGCCTGTATCGATTGTGCGTCGTATCGAGCTTGTCAATATATTAACAATCCTGGGACATGTACCAGCTACCGATAAGAACTCTGTTTGGTGAGCCTCCGTCGCATCGAGTTCTTCGAGATATGGTCATCGAGCTATGTCGAGATGTCGAACCATTGTGGGGCATAAACCGGTTTATGTTGAAAAGATTTCCTGTATTTCAAAAAGCGCCCGACCGGGGTGAGGGCATTCACACGTTACAACCCCCCCAGCCGCTGTACCGCCTCTTCAAGAATTGCATCCTCCCGGGCAAAACAGATGCGCACAAGATTCTCCCCTCCCCGGTCATGATAAAAGGCGCTTCCCGGCACCGTTGCAACTCCTGTTTTATGGAGAATATGCATGGCCTTTTCCATGGATGTTTCACCCGGCAGTGAAGAGACATCCGCCAGGATATAGTAGGCGCCGCCGGGAATACAGGGGGCGAGGCCAATACCGGCAAGGGCCTCACAGATAAAATCCCTCTTCTTCTGGTAGAGCCGGCCCGTCTCACGGTACCAGTCATCATCAATGCTTTCGATCCCCGCGGCAACCCCCGCCTGGAGCGGCGCCGGTGCGCAGACATAGATGAGGTCATTGAGGTGCCCCATGGCATCGATCCATTCCCTGTTTGAGCAGATGATATAACCGAGACGCCAGCCGGTAATATAGAAAGTTTTAGAATAACCGCCAATAGTTACCGTACGGTCCCTGATATTTTCAAAAGTGGCGGGAGAAATATGCCTGTTCCCGTCATAGAGAAAATATTCATAAATTTCATCGGTAAAAACAACAAGATCGTGTGCGACAGCAAATTCAGCCAGGTTTTTCAGCTCCTCTTCGGTAAAAACCTTTCCCGATGGATTAGCGGGGGTGTTGATCATAATGGCCTTTGTCTTTTCCGTGACCGCAGCCTCGAGGTCATCCATGGAGAATGTCCAGTCAGGCTCCTGCATGCGGATATATTTCGGCAGCGCCCCCAGAGAAGCAAGGGTGTTGATGTGATACCCGTAGCAGGGTTCAAAGACCAGGCACTCATCCCCCGGTTCCAGAAGAACCATGGCAGCAATATAAAAGGCACCCGTGGCGCCTGAAGAAACAATAATTTCCCCTTCAGGATCGACATCGAGGCCATTATACCTTTTCATTTTTCCCGCCACAGCTTTACGAACCGAGTCAATACCATCATACCGGGTGTAAGAATTAGTATTCCCTGTAATGGCCTTACGGGCCCCCTCTTTTACTGCCTCAGGAGCAGGAAGGTCAGCTATTCCCTGGGCGAGGTTTATTCCTCCGCTTTTTCTGCATTCAAGTGTCATGGAACGAATTTCTGACTGTCCAATACTGCGCGCGCGCCTGCTGATTTTCATATATCGTCCTTTCATCAATAATCGATTGTATAAACCTATGAAAGGCCAACTATTGAAGCAAGAACTTTATTACAGGCTTACAAGGGGATTTTCGACTATAAACAGGCAGTCCCTTCCACCGGCACTTTAACCGGAAACATTTTAAAAATTTTTCACTATTTTATTTTTTCTGCAAAAAATCTTGACATATGAGCATCTTTTTTTTCTGGTATTTATATAAAGAAATAACAGGCTGTGGTGATAAAAATGAATAATATCAAAAAAACCTTCCTCTTTTCACTGTTACTCATCGTCTCTGTTTCCCTTATTTCACTTTCCGCCTTTGCCATTAACTCAGGGACACTTCTTAAAAATGTACAGGTGCGTGACGCACGTGACAACCCTGTCTGGATTCCCTATTTCGGAAAAAAGGTACTTATCATCCTCTATAACGATGTTGATGTGGCAGACCAGAACGACCCCTTTGCCAACGCGGTAAAGGCGGCAAAGATACCACACACTAAGATACAGCCCATCGGCATCGCCAACATGAAAGATGCCCCATGGAAACCGAATACAGTAATCCGGTACATGGCCCGCAGAAAGATCAAACAGTACCCGGGAACAGTCATTCTCACGGATCCAAAATATATCCTGCGTGACGCCTGGGGCCTGGGAAACTGTAACCAGAAATCAGTTCTCATCCTCATCGGAAAAGATAAAAAGGTTCACTATTACAAAAAAGGAAAACTGACTACCGGGGAATCAAAAAAAGCACTGGAGATAATTAAGAAACTTGTACAGTAATTGTACAGTAACTATATATTGAACGAGAGGGCTCCTTGAAAAAAGGGGCCCTCTTTTTATCAAAAACAGCGTTCATATTTCGTTTAACGCATTTTTTAAAAAAATTGGAACTTTTTCCCTTCAAATGGGTACAATATAGTAAACGGTTTCATTAAAACTCCCCAAAATGAGACGTCCCCGGTTGCCGCAAGGCGCCGGGGATTTTTTATTTATGGGAACAATGCTTTTAGTAATGAAAGCTGAACCGGGCCCCCCAGGAAGTACGCCCCGCTTCATCGAAATCGATATGGGGGCTGAAAGAAAATTTTTCAACCTTCACTGAACCGTTCATGAGGCGGTCATCGAGAAGCAGGGCATGAATAACCTCCACTATCTTTACGGCGCAAAGGGTCCCCACCATGGACCAGGCAAAGGCTTTGTTTACCTTTTTCTGTTCATACTCTGTACCGTTAAAATGCTCCGGGGGAGAAAAGGCATACATGGTAAAATACATAAGAAGATTATTAAGCTGGAAGTAGAAGTAGCCCCAGGCACGGTAGCCGCGGTAAAAATGCCCTCCCCCGCCTGAAATAAGGGCGAGATAGCCCGCAAGAAATGAATTACCCATAAGGCGTGTCACACCACGGAAGTTGGATGCGTCCCTCAGGTAGCGCTGGGCAAAGGCATCGACGAAAAGGGATGTACCCCCGGCACAGGCCATATACCAGGCAAAGGCATGGTTCGTTTTAACGAAACGGCTGACATCCTTTTCCTCTTTCCGCAGGTCCTTTGGCCAGTTCATAAAACCATTGACCTCGAGATATATCCACGGTGTAGCATTGAGAAACCAGAGGCCAAGCCCCTGCCAGTCACCATCCTGGTAATAGCCGAAAACAGGATTGATAACAGGCATGGCGGCACTGCCAAGGGGAGCAAGCAGCATTGAAAAGAGAAGATACTCAACGTCGGTTCTCTTCAATACAATTTCTCTTTTCCTGCCCCGGTAAAATTTTTTCAAAAACGCCGCCTTGTCTCTGAAGTCAACAAGGATGACATCCCCGGCGGCGACATCTCCCTGCACAGAGATATTCCCTTTTTCATCAAAAGAAAAACTGCCGGTTTTCCTGTATTCACCCCCGGGGCCTTTCACCACCTTCCCGGGCCGGTAGACATCGTAGCTGCCCTGAAGGGGGAAGTGGGGCTCTGTCTTTACCCTTGTCCCTTCGCGTATAATCTTTACGGGGACTCTATAATCCTCAAAAAGTCCCGCCATAAAACGGCCCGCGTGCTCTTCACTGATAAAATTATACTCACGGGCCCCTATATCCTTCGTCATCGGTATGCGCGCACGGTGGCGGTAGACCAGCCGCCCCCGGTAAGGGAAATCCATACCGTATGCTGAAAGCACAAAAAAAAGATCATCACCCCTGTCATCGAACTCCCCGAAAACCACCAGGTTGAATCCCGCACGAGTAGCAAAACGCAGAATACATTTCTCCTCGAGGCACCGAAAGGTCTTCAGCTCCTGCTTCAGGAGTGTAGAGTTGACAATATCAAAACGTCCCGTTGTGCGAATAATCGATAAAAGCTGGTTCTCCATAACATAGGCGAGCTTCATGGTACGGGGGCTGTTGCTGATAATACCAGCAATGGCAACCATTGGTTTCTCTGCCGCCGCGGGCGCTGCCGCGGCAAAAAGGAAAGCCCCGAGAACAAGGGCCGATACGATATTTCTGCCTGTTTTTTTCATTACTTCCGCCTCATACTGCCGCAGACACTATCACCGGGGAATAAGAGATGTCACTTTCTTTTTCATAAAATCTAAAATATTTTGATTTAAGGCACCTGTTATTATATACTATTAATACAGAGTGAAAGAGGAAACCGATGGTGGTTTCCGGAATCACCGCGATAAGGGGGACTGACCATGAAACACGCACCTCGGGAACATCAGCGTGTCTATTTAACCTTTTACCTGCGGGTTTTCGAAGATGATAACTTCATCGGCTTTCTCATCGACATTTCCCAGGACGGCATGATGCTGATGTCAGAAAAAATTCTCGAAGAAGGAAAGTTTTATCAGCTGAAAATGAAACTCCCTTCTTCTCTTAACTGGAAAAATAAAAACGACAAGGACCGCTTTGTCGGTTTTACCGGCCAGTGCAAATGGTCCCGGCATGACGAGGTGGACAAGGATTTTTTCCTCTCCGGTTTCGAATTTACCGAACTCCACAAAGAGGACAATTCCCTTATTCAAAAAATTATCAATGAATACCGCATACGGTAGAGGGAGGTATAATCATGACAGCAAAAAAAATGAAAATCCTGGTCCCCCTCGAGTTTACCGAAAAACCTGATGAAATTCTCACGAGGGCCCAGTCTGTTGCGAAAAAGTATGAAGCTGATATATTCACCCTTCATGTCATCGAAGACATGCCGCGTATCAGCTTTTATTCTGACGCCTACCAGCTCTGGGAAGAATTCAGGGACCGCGCCGTCAAGGAAACAATGCAGGAAATGAACGAATATATCAAGAAACTCTCCAACACCTACGGCACCATCGAACCCATCATCGAGGTAGGTAACACCTGTGACAAGATACTCGAGGTGGCGGAACGCCTTGACATCGACCTGATAATAATCGGGCACCATGTACGCCGTGGCGTTCTCAAACACATGGTACACAATAACGTGGCGGAAAAAATCGTACGCCTCTCCGTAAAACCGGTCCTCACCTTCAATATTGACACGGCGTAAAATCAGGGGCGGGAGAGACGCTTAACAACTTCGAGAAAGAGAAAAAAAATCGTCACCGTTACCACCGCGATAAGAAGGGCCCCCGGCAGGAGGTCCTTTCCTTTATTCGTTCCCGTCATGGCGTTCCCCGATCATTTTCTTTACATATATCTCTTCCCTCTCCATTTCCTCGAGACGTTCAGTAATATACTTTTTTGATTCACGGCATTTCGGTATGAATATTTTCTCCAGGGCATTGACACGCCGCTGGACAGATTTCAGCTCCCGTGACAGTTTGAATATTGAGGATATCAGCGACGCGTAATGTACCACTGCCCTGAGAAGTTCAGGAACATTTCTCACCATTGCCGCCACCGCAGAGGATTCAACCATCAGGGCCGCCCCCTCCCTTCTGCGGGAAATTTCGATACCTATATGAGTGAGATTAATTCCCACTGCCCTGACCGTTTCGCTCTTCAGGCCTGCATGCCACGGCTCCTGCAGGGCTGCGGTAATAGCCGTAATAATCATAGAGACATTTCTGAAATGTTGTCTCCGCCTCGCGGGCCTGTTTCATCAATTTCATGATTTCCATGACAAGGAGTTCACGCTTCTGGTCGAGGAGGTCAAATCCCTCCATGGCAAACTCAAGGTCCGCGGAGACCTTCCGCAGGTTCGTTCTCGTGGGTGAGATATCCGGCCTGCCCATCAGTCTTTCCTCCCTGTTTCAGGAAGATAAAAACGCTGTATGTCATCCCGGGATATCCGGTAGAGTTCTTCCTTCGGGAGGAGAGAGAGCATGCGCCACCCCGCTTCAAGGGTCTCCTCGATGGTGCGGTTTTCATGGTCTCCCTGTGAGAGAAATTCACTTTCAAAGCTGCTGCCGAACTTAAGGTATGTCCGATCAAGGGAAGAGAGCTCCTCCTCGCCCACAATCGACGCCAGGGACCTGATGCGCTTGACCCGGGCATAACAGGCAAAGAGCTGCGCCGCCACGCCGGCATGGTCCTTCCGTGTTCTTCCCTCACCGATGCCGTCCTTCATGAGGCGTGAAAGAGAGGGAAGTCCCGCGATAGGGGGATAGATCCCACGGTTAAAGAGTTCCCTTTCCAGGACGATCTGTCCCTCGGTGATGTAGCCGGTAAGGTCAGGTACAGGATGAGAAATGTCATCGCTGGGCATGGTCAGTATGGGGATCTGGGTGATGGAGCCCTTACTTCCCTCGATGCGCCCCGCCCTTTCATAAATACTGGCAAGATCAGAGTAGAGGTAACCGGGATAGCCCTTGCGGGAAGGCACCTCGCCCCGGGAGCTGGAGAGTTCACGCAACGCCTCGCAGTAGTTTGTCATGTCCGTCATGATAACGAGGACATGCATCCCCTCATCAAAGGCAAGGTACTCCGCCAGGGTCAGAGCCGTGCGGGGGGTAACGATCCTCTCGATAGATGGGTCACTGGCAAGGCTCAAAAAAAGCGACGACTGCGCCAGGACACCGCTCTCCTCGAAAGAATCGATAAAAAAACGCGCCACGTCGAACTTGACACCCATGGCGCAGAAGACAATGATAAATTCCTCTTCGGATGTCAGTATCCGTGACTGCCGTGCAATCTGGGCGGCGATGTGGTCGTGGGGCATGCCGCTTCCGGAGAAGACCGGCAGTTTCTGTCCCCTGATAAGGGTGTTCATCCCGTCAATGGCGGAAATACCCGTCTGGATAAAATCACGGGGATACTCGCGGCTGCATGGATTGATGGGAAGGCCATTAATATCATGGACCCTTTCAGCAACAACGGGGGGTGACCCGTCACGGGGCCGTCCCAGGCCGTCAAAGACCCGCCCCAGCATCTCTCGTGATACGGGTATCTCCATGGGACGCCCCAGAAAAGTAGCACGTGTCGACTTTCGGTTCAGTCCCGTGGTCCCCTCGAAGACCTGGACCACGGCAAGGTTTTCCGCCACCTCAACGGTCTCTCCCGTGCGGATGTGGTCTCCTGAACGAATCTCCACCAGTTCACCCAGGCCGACATTTTCAACCCCCTCGATAATAACAAGGGGGCCCCTCACTTCTTTGATTACCGTGTAGTCCCTTTCCTTTATCATCCCCTCTCCTCTTCTTTCTCTTCAGGGCCCCCGATGCCCTGCAGCTCCGTCTCCAGGCGGTGGGCAAAGGTATCGAGCTCGTCAAGGGCATCGCTGCCATACTCTGACTTGAGACGGGAAATTTCCGTCACTGTCTCGAGGTAAATGAGCGAGTGGAGGTCCGCCCCCGCGGCGAGCAGCTTCCTGCCGCGCCGGTAATAGTCGACAATGACCGCCAGTATCCGCACCTGTTTCCCGGGGGAACAGAACATGTCATTGGGATCAAAACTGTTCTGCTGGAGAAAGGCGTTACGCATTATTTCGGCACAGAAAAGAAGAAACCGGTCCTGGAGGGGAAGTGCGTCAGGCCCCACGAGACGGACGATCTGTTCCAGGCGGTTCTCCTCCTGGAGAATTTCCATGGCACTGCGCCGCAGCTGGTTCCAGCCACGGCGGTGAACTTCCCACCATGCCCCCACCTCTTCGATGTACTCTGAGTAGCTGTCGATCCAGCTTATGGAGGGATAGTGCCGGGCGTCAGCCAGCTCCTTGTCCAGGGCCCAGAAGGTCCGCACAAAACGCGTTGTGTGCTGAGTCACCGGCTCGGAAAAATCCCCCCCCGGGGGAGATACGGCACCAATGATGCTGATGCTCCCCTTTCTCTCTCCCAGGGTGGTGACGTAACCGGCGCGCTCGTAGAACTCCGCCAGGCGCGTGGCAAGATAGGGGGGGAATCCCTCCTCGGCGGGCATGTCTCCCAGGCGGCTCGCCAGTTCACGCAGGGCCTCGGCCCAGCGGCTGGTACTGTCCGCCATGACCGCAACATGGTAGCCCATATCGCGGTAGTATTCAGCCATGGTGACACCGGTATAGATGCTTGCCTCACGGGCGGCAACAGGCATATTAGAAGTGTTGGCAATCATAACAGTCCTCTCCATGAGGGGACGCCCGCTGCGGGGATCAACCAGCTGCGGGAACTCCGTCAACACATCGGTCATCTCGTTGCCCCGTTCACCGCACCCGATATAGACAATAACATCAGCATCGCACCACTTTGCCAGGGCGTGCTGCGTCATGGTCTTCCCGGTGCCAAAGCCCCCGGGGACCGCGGCGGTGCCCCCCTTGGTAATGGGGAAGAAGGTATCGATAACGCGCTGGCCCGTGACCAGGGGCTCATCCGCCTTCAGCCTTTCCGTAACGGGACGGGGGCTGCGCACGGGCCAGTAATGGGCCAAACGGCCATGGTGTTCTTCGTCCCCGGCAGAAAGAAGATAGATTTCTTCCTCAACGGTATAGTCTCCTTCGGAGACAACTTCCTCGATGCGTCCCGCCATGCCGGGGGGTAGTAACACCCGGTGTTTAAGCAATTCTGTTTCCTGGAGGGTACCGAGTAAACTTCCCTCATTGACCTCATCACCCGGTTTCACCTCAGGGATAAAATGCCATTTCTTTTCAAGATCAAGGGGTGAAGCCCGCACCCCCCGGGAAATATAGGCACCCGAGGTCTTTTTAAAAGCCGGCAGGGGGCGCTGGATGCCGTCGTAGATACCGGAGATAAGTCCCGGCCCGAGCATGACCGCGAGAGGCCGCGCCGATGAGATCACCTCGTCGCCGGGTTTGAGTCCCGTGTTGTCCTCGTAGACCTGAATCACCACCCGGTCGCCCTGGAGGCGGATAACCTCACCCACCAGGCGGTGGGGCCCTACCTCGGCAATGTCCATCATGCTCACACCGGCCATTCCCGTTGCGGTGACAATGGGGCCGTTGACACGCAGAACCCGTCCTTTCTGTTCAGCCTCTTCACTCATGGAGCCCCTCCAGTTGTTCCCACACACCCTCTTCCTTCAGGAGATGAATCACCTCCAGCCGTATGGTATCCCGCATCCGAAACAGGAGACGATCAAGGGTCAGATTCACCAGTTCCCCGTTGTCTTTCTCAACAATTGCTCCTCCATAAACAATAGAAGAATCATGCTCGATATCAATACCCCCGCCGGGCAGAATGTCCTTCACGGACAGATCTCCCGGGGCGATGTACATTTTTCTTACGCCAGTATCTGCGGCCACTTCTTCATCGACGGCCTTTCTCAGGCGTGAAAGAAAGGCCTCCTCTCCGGCGATTTTACGCCCCGCCGCGTCAATAGCCCTTTCCATCTCCTTCTCGAGAACATGGGATACGATACGGCGTCTCTCGATCTCAAAGGTGCGGGCCAGGCGCGTCTCCTCCGCTGAGAGCAGGGCTGTCGACTCTTCTCTTTCCCGCCGGTAAAAGTCATCCCGTTCCCTTGCTGTTCTCTCCTGAAGAGTCTTGAGCTTCTCCTCTTCGCTGCGTGATATCTTTTCCAGTTCTTCCCGTTTCACCTCGTCGAGAAAACGGTAAAGGGGTTCAGGGTCAGAGAAGGGCCTGGCGTTACCCTCGCCCCCTGATGCCTTTGTTTTTTTCTTCACAGTGAAACCCCCAGTGCCTCGGTCACGTACCGCAGGAGGGAAGTTCGAAAACCCTCCCGGTCATTGACACCCGGGATCTCGCAGATAATGGGGCGCCCCTTTTCGAGGTTATGCTCTGCGATGAACCCGTCATGTCCTTCGGCGCATCCTGCCGTGACCAGTACCAGGGCGGCATCTTCCCGTGCCGCCACCTCACGCAAAACATCTCCCGCAAGGTCGGTGTCTGCAATGATACCCTCCATGCCACCGAGACTCAGGGCGTTGACAGTATCCCCGTCACCGATACAGTAAATACGGTCCATGGCTTCACATCTTGTTCAAAATCATGATGGCGATGATAAGGCCATAAATGGCAATACCCTCGGCCATGCCGAGAAAGACAAGGGCACGGCCTCCCAGTTCAGGTTTTTCTGTCATGGCCCCCATGGCGGCTGAACCGATCTTTGCCAGGGCATAGGCACTGGTAAGACAGGAAAGCCCCACTGCCCCCATGGCGGCAAGGGCAAGCAGGGGATTTCCCTTACCGCCCTCTTTTGCCGCCTCCTCGGCAAAAATCTGCGCCGCCGGGAGAATGACCCCCAGCAAAACGAGAACAAGCCGAATAGTTACTCTTCTGATTATCCTGATACGACCCATAAGCTTTCTTCCCCCTTTAACTCTGATAGGGTGAAGGGGACAAAGGGCTCTCCCTTCCCCGAATAAAACCTGCTGAAAAATTCATAGTATTCAAGACGCATTGCCTGGATGCTGCAGACCAGTCCCTCCAGGCAGATGATAAAAATATTTCCGATCACAATAACCGCCGCGGTGGCAAAGGTGCCATCGACAATTCCCGCCAGGGTATAAACGGCAATGGAAAGGCCCGCGTGGCTCAGGGCAAAGGCACCGGCGCGTACAAATGAAATGGTATTTCCCACGAAGGAAGAAGCGGTCTCAATAATTTCAACGATGAGTTCAACCACCCAGGCAAAGACACCGTTTTCAAGGGGGTCCTCATGGCCCGGGATAACACGAAACAGCAGTGGACGAAAAAAGATCATAACCAGGGCCCCCAGGGCGGCATACCCCGCCAGGTGATCAATGGTATACTCAAAGACCAGTCCCGCCGCAACATAAATAAAGACCAGGTAGAGGAGCAGCCCCGCCATTCCGTGAAAATGAAAAACCGCATCGAGAACATTTCCCCCGCTGAGCCGGTTGACAATACCAAAAGCCATACCCAGAACAATAAGGACAGCACCCATGCCGATGGCCCCGAAAAAGAGATCCCCCATGCGGTGCATGGGACTGAAAAGAAGAGGGGCAATGAGATGTTCATTGCTGAAAACCGACCCGTAGAGAAGGCCGAAAAAAGCGGCAGTGAAGCCGCAGTAAACCATGATGACACCGATATCCGCGGCAGTACTTTTTTTGTCCTTTGCAAAAAACCGAATCATGAGCCCCGCCGCGGCGAGGACCAGTCCCTGTCCAACGTCGCCGAACATGACACCAAACATGATCATGTAGGCCAGTGCCGCCAGGGGCGTGGGATCAACCTCACCCGTTTCAGGGAACCCCATGACCGTCACGAGCCTCTCAAAGGGGCGCAGGGGGGAAGTGTTCTTTAAAAGAACCGGCACCCGTCCGCGCCAGGGGCGCATCTCTTTGCGGGAAAAAACATGAAGATAAGATACCCCGCCACAGACCCTTTCCAGTGCCGCCGTCACCTCATTGTAACTCTGCAGGGGCAGCCACCCCGCAAAAAGGGTAAGGGCCTCCCCCTGGAGGGTCTTTTCAGCCTCCCGGGCAAAAGCCGCTGTCACCCCTGCACCTGCTGCCATGGCATTAAGCTCAGGAAGCCATTCCCGGCAGAGCTTTTTAAAGGCCGCCTCCACACACTGCCGCCGCCGCTCCAACTCGCGGCGGCGTACCAGGAGGCCCTCACGTACTGCGGCAGCACCGCCGCGACGAAGAATACCATAGAACCAGGGTGTTTTATCGGTGTAGCCATGCCCCTCGATGTGCCGGCGCACCTTTTCGCGAAGGGAAAGGGGCACAACCAGAAGCACTCTCCCGTTATGCGAAATGCCAAAAACCGGTAGATCTTCCATGCCGGCGCCGGCCTCTGCCAGTTTCTCGTCAGCAACAGCGCCGTAAAGAAAAGAAAGAAAGGCCTCTTCAGCGGCAAGTGAAATCTCACCCGCGCATTCAAATGCCCGGCGGCACTCATCCTCTTCAGCGGTAAGTCTTTCAAGGCGCGCGGCAATCTCCCCGGTCACCCCTTCATACTGTGCTGTTTTGCGCGAGATCTCCTCCAGCTTTTTCATGGCACCTGCCGTATCCGTCACGGGACGCAGGGGAGCGCCCCTGCCGCCGAAAGGTTTATCCCCGGCAGATGTCATCTCTTTTAATTTTTCAATGAGGGAAGTTGCCTCTCCCTCGACCCGGTCAAGGTCCCGGGGTGATACGACTTCCCCCCCTGAACCGAAGGCGCCTTTTTCTGAGTCCCGGGGAACATCGAGCTGTACAAGGCCGCCCCTGCCCAGCTCCTCGAGAAGGGGAAGTCTCTTCTCCCGCGGGATAAAAAGAAGAAAACGCCGTATGTCACTGGAGCGAAACATCATTCACCGCACACTATATGGCCGAGAATATCATCCGGTTTCATCTCAAGGCGCAGCCCCTCGGAGAGGGCGAAAAAATTTCTGATCTGGTAAATCACGAGAACCAGGTAAGCCACCACCGTCTCGATATGATGAAAGTTTCTGAAGAGATGACGGCGCCCCCAGAACCAGAGTATTTCATTGAAAAATTTTTCCGCCTCGAAAAAGCGTTCCTCCTGCAGGGGCGGTCCCGCGGGAAATCGGGAGGCAAGGTGCTTCATAAAAAAGGAGACCCACCGGCGCCGGGCGCGCCCCCAGTCTGTTTCCTTTTCTTTGTTTTCTTCTTCCTCCCCCCCTTCAAAAAAATTAAGAGCCAGTCGGCGCATGCAGAGGGAAAGGGCGGCAAAGGCGGTAAGTGCCTCATTGCGGGCACGCCCCCTTCTGCCAGAAATACCCTCGCCGCTCCTGCGAACCAGTCTTTCCCGCAAAACGTCAAAGGCGCGCTCCCAGTCTTCGAATGTTTCAGGCGGAGTGTCTCTCCAGTACCTGCCCAGATCGCTTTCCACGATTATGCTGTGAAGTTCATCCCCGGTCATTCTCTGTTCAAGGGCCTCCCTGCTGAAAAGGCGCGCCGGCGCGGTGTCATACCAGGGGAAAAGCTGCCGGTCTTTTCCAAAAGTAACGGCAGCAGCGTTTTGAAGATTTTCTACATCATAGAGATGCAGAAAAAGAACAAGGACTTTCGCATACTGCCTGTTTTTTGACATGAGCCGGGAAAGGGAGGATGCCTGGTTTATGAATATCTCCTCGCGGGTGGCAACCATCTTTCCTGCGGCATCACTGAAAAAAAAACCGGCAGTTCCCTCTCCCGGGATCTGCCGGTGTGCCAGCATCTCGTAATCCTTTCTTTTCAGAAGCCTTCCATAGTGCCCGTAAATGCGGGCGTGAACGTATTCCCTTCCGACTTCTCCTCTCATAGCATGTTTCCTTCAACTGCTGTTGAGCAGCACCTTCATTATTCTTTCCACCATCTTTTCCTGCAATGCTTCTCCCGAGAGAATTTCTTCGGCCTTGGTTTGTATCCTTTTTTCTTTTTTTTCCTTTTCTTCATTCAAGCGTTTCTTTTCTGCACCCAGAAATTCTTTCATCTCCTCTTCGATTTCTCTTTCACGCTTTCGTTTATCCTTCTCTTCCTTTTCCCCCGCCTCATCAAGACGACGCAGGGACAGGTGCTGCTCCCTTTCGATCTCATCAGCAAGGCCCCTCTCACGCTCGATTATTTCATTGAGCTTCCCTTTCATTTCACCTCTGAGGGTGTTGCTTCACCCCTCTCCGGCCCCTCTACCTGTTATAAAATGACTTATCAAAAAAGACCGCATCAAGGTGATCTGACTGGCAGTCTGTCAACTCCTTCATCTTGCCATGCATCGCCTCAAAATAGCCCCGTATGGTATAATACTCCGCACGGTCAAAAAAGAGAATGACACGGTCATTAAGCTCTCTCATCTGGTGAAGCTGAAAGGCAGAATCAAAGGCAGACTCATGAACAACAAAAACCCAGAGTGTCCGGCGAAGGACCACCAGTGCCCTGTGCACTTCGCAGAGGGGTATCCCCATCTTGAAAAGGTCAATACCCTCATCGGCATAGCGCCTTCCCACCTCTTCCTTCGTGGTGTCATAACTGACCCACTGGCCGAGATTCTGTAGAACCTGGCGGGCCTTCTTTTCCACGAATTCAAGATGGGCCTCCGTGTACGATGATGTTGTGGGATCAGCCAGCAGCCCCTTTGTCCATCTTCTCAGAATCACATTAGCGTGTTCTTCTACCAGTTCTACCAGTTTGTCTGAGATAAGGTGCAGCATAGGGAACCTCCTTTTGGATCTGAAATGCCGGTACTTAATAAATACTAAAAGAAAAGGAAATTATCAAAAAATTTCGTCTCCTCTTTTTTTTATGCCGTTAGACGGGATATTTCACCGCCCCCGGATAGGCCGACGTCTGTGCCTTCGGGGCACGGACCATATCCTTGACCCTCATGATCTGGGTCTTCGTATTTCGCTCCTGTTCCTCCAGTTTCATTGTTATCCTCCTGATAGTCTCTTCGATATCAGGTATGAGAATATACTCAAGGGCGTTAACCCGCCTCCGTGTCCCCTCGATCTCCGCGGAGAGGACAGCAACCTTTCTCTCCATGGAAGCCACTTCAAGGATAAGCTTTCTGAGTCCGTAAAATCTCTTTACCGCGTCATCGAGACCCGCCCCGGTCTGAAGAAATCCGTAGACCGGGGGCGGGGCTTCTTCTTCCATCAAAAAAAGGGGAACCCGCAGGTTGAGAACCTGTTCCTTCTCCACGGTCACTTCACCCCCCCCGCGAGAAGCCATCAGTGCCGCCCGTGCGGCCTTCGGCACCGAGGCATATTCTGCCACGGACATCTCATGGCGTATGGCAATGAGCATCTCGTTCATCTCACGACGCCGGGCCACCGCCTCCTGGAGTATGGCCAGGACAATACGCACCAGTTCATCGAGCTTGTCTTTCAAAAGCTTGTGCCCCCGCCGGGCGATAACGAGCTTTTTCTTCAATTTCAAAAGCTCCATCCGTGTAGGGCTCACATCAAGCATCACCATCTCCCAGGTAACGGTTGATGAGATCAACACCGATACGTTTCAGCTCGATACGGGGAAAGACCTTCAGAAGTTCCCATCCAAGGTCAAGGGTCTCCTCAACAGTACGGTTCTCCCCATAGCCCTGGGAAACGTAACGCGCCTCGAACTCATCGGCAAAACCGTAGTAAACCCGGTCCAGTTCTGAAAGGGCTGATTCCCCGAGAATGACCGCAAGCTCCTGCATCTCCTTGCCCCGGGCATAGGCGGCAAAGAGCTGGTTGGAAAGGTCCGCGTGGTCTTCACGCGTCTTTCCCTCACCGATACCCTTATCCTTGAGACGCGAGAGTGATGGAAGAACATCCACAGGGGGTTCAACGCTGCTCCGGTAGAGGGAACGGGAAAGGATAATCTGCCCTTCAGTGATATAGCCGGTAAGATCAGGTATCGGATGGGTCTTGTCATCCTCCGGCATGGTGAGAATGGGAATCATGGTAATGGACCCCTTTCGGTCCTTGATGCGGCAGGCCCGTTCGTAGATGGTGGAAAGGTCAGTGTAGAGGTATCCGGGATACCCCCTGCGCCCCGGCACTTCTTTGCGCGCCGCGGCAATCTCACGGAGAGACTCGCAGTAATTGGTCAGGTCTGTCAGTATCACCAGGACATGCATGTCCCGCTCAAAGGCGAGGTACTCCGCCGCACTCAGGGCAACCCGCGGCGTGGCAATGCGCTCGATGGCAGGGTCATCCGCCAGGTTCAGGTAAAGCACGGAACGTTCCAGTGCCCCGGAATTGGTAAACTCCCTGATAAAAAATTCCGCCTCCTCGAAGGTAATCCCCATGGCGCCGAAAACAACGGCAAAGTCCTCTGCCCCTGAAAGTACCGTTGCCTGCCTGGCAATCTGGGCGGCAAGGCGGTTGTGGGGAAGTCCGCTCCCGGAAAATATCGGCAGCTTCTGGCCCCGCACCAGGGGATTGAGGCCGTCTATTGAAGATATACCCGTCTGTATGAACTCATTGGGGTAGTCCCGGGCAAATGGATTGATAGGGGCGCCATTGATGTCCATCATCTTTTCAGGAAGCAGTGCCGGGGCGTCATCAATGGGGATCCCCAGGCCGTTAAAGATCCGCCCCGTCATGTCATGAGATACCGCCAGTTCAACACCGTGGCCGGCAAAGCTTACCGATGTTTCGGGGATATCGATACCGCTGGTCCCCTCGAAGACCTGCACCAGGGCCGTGTCCCCTTCCAGTTCGATGACACGTCCACGTCTCCTTTCACCGTTAGGAAGGCGTACCTCCACCAGTTCCTCGTATGTAACACGGCGCACATCATCCACAAGGAGCAGGGGGCCGTTAATACTCCGGATAGTACGGTATTCACGTTTCACCGCCGTCCCCCTTCAGGGCCGCCACCTCTTCCTCTGCCGTGGCGGCAATCTTTTCAATTTTTTCCTTTTCTTCCTCCGCGATATACTTGGCACGGGCGATCTTCTCATCTATCTTTAAATTTTCCAGTTTCGCAAAGGGAACCCCCTCTTCAATGGCTTCCTTCTGCCGGTCATGGTAACGCAGAATCATCTGCAGCAGGAGAAACTGTTTCTCAACAGAGGTATAGGTATCATCATCGTGAAAGGCGTTCTGGTGAAGAAAGTCCTGCCTGATGATACGGGAGGTTTTCATGACAAGGCGGTCCGGGGGAGAGAGGGCGTCGATCCCCACGAGGCGCACGATTTCTGTCAGTTCATCTTCCTTTTCAAGGATTGCCATGGCCCGCTTTTTCAATTCAGGATAGAGGGGATCAACTTCCCCCCCGAGAAAACGATCCATTTCATGCTCGTAGAGAGAATATGACCGGAGCCAGCTGATGGCGGGGAAATGCCGCTGAAATGCGAGCCTGTCCTCGAGGCTCCAGAAAACCTTTACCACCCGCAGTGTCGCCTGTACCACCGGGTCAGAGAGATCCCCCCCGGCAGGCGATACGGCACCGATAACAGAAAGGGTTCCCTCCCGTTTGTCGCTGCCGATACATATGGCTCGCCCGGCACGCTCGTAAAAGGCCGCCACCTTTGACGAGAGATAGGCGGGATAGCCCTCCTCGCCGGGCATCTCCTCGAGGCGCCCGGAGATCTCCCGCATCGCCTCGGCCCACCGCGATGTTGAATCAGCCATAAGGGCCACGGCGTAACCCATGTCCCTGAAATACTCGGCAATGGTGATACCGGTATAGACCGATGCCTCACGCGCCGCCACGGGCATGTTGGAAGTGTTGGCAATGAGAACCGTCCGTTTCATCAGGGGCTCCCCCGTGCGGGGATCCTTCAGCTCCGGGAACTCCTGGAGAACGTCGGTCATTTCGTTTCCCCGCTCGCCGCATCCAACATACACGATGATCTCCGCGTCAGCCCACTTTGCAAGCTGGTGCTGAACCACGGTCTTTCCCGAACCAAAGGGCCCCGGGATACAGGCGGTGCCACCCTTGGCAACAGGAAAGAGGCTGTCAATGACCCGCTGCCCGGTAATGAGCATTTTTTCAGGGGGAAGTTTTTTCCCCATGGGGCGGGGAATCCGCACAGGCCACCGCTGCATCAGTGTCATGTCAAATTTTTCATTTTCATCTTCGATAACGGCAACGGTTTCCCTGACGGTAAAATCCCCCTCTTCGATATGCGTGATGGTCCCGCCCCGGCCGGGGGGTACCATGATGCGGTGTTCCACCAGTGTCGTTTCACTGACGGTGCCGATAATGTCCCCGTTTTCGACACGGTCGCCGGTTTTACGCAGGGGAGTAAAGTGCCATTTCTTTTCACTGTCCAGGGCCTCCACGTCGATACCGCGTTCGATATAGTCCCCTGACATCTCCCTGATGCGATCAAGGGGACGCTGGATACCGTCAAAAATGGCACCCATCAGGCCCGGCCCCAGCTCAACGGAAAGGGGACGATCAGTCCGGTAGACTTTCATGCGTGTACTGATACCGGCGGTGTCCTCGTAGACCTGTATGGAGGCGGTGTCCTCTTTCAGTTCGATTATCTCTCCCACGAGACGTTTCTCGCCGACCCGCACAACGTCATACATGCGGGAACCGGTCATCCCTTCCGCCATGACAAGGGGTCCTGAGACCCTGGTAATAATGCCTGTCTTCACCGGTCAATCATCTCCGTAACATCGAAGCCGATGGCTTTCCTTACCGAATTCTGAAGTATCCAGTCACTGTTCCGGGTCTCTCCCCCGCTCCCCGGGAGCACGGCGATAACAGGCAGAAAGCTGTCACGGTACCTCCCTGCTGTCTCCTGCAGGTGGGGATAGAGATCATCCGAAACAAGGATCATGACGACCCCCTCCTCGATAAACGTTTCAAGGGCCTTTTGTGCCTCATCAACATCACCGGTAAGAGCGACCCTTGCGCCGGTCATACGAAAAAGAAGCACCTCCGCACCGGGACCGATTACGCCGAAACTGCCCTTCTCCTGCATAAAGACCTCCTTCACTGCTTTATCATATACCCGGAATTCTTCTCCGGGCCTTATCTTCATCCATTCCCGCCGCGCGTGCCTGCATCAGGGACCACAGGACCCTCAGGTCTTCCTCCACTGTCAGGGCAAAGGCCATGGAGGGCTCTATGCCCCCGATAAAGTACTGCGCGTCATTCAGATAACGCCGCAGCTCCCGCGTACAGGCCCCTTCAACCGCAAAGGCCTTTTCCTCTTCGGCAAAGGCGGCGGCAATGGACTGATAGCCGTGACGGGCCAGTACCGGTTCAGGCGACTCATCGAGCAGTTCCTCCAGGAGGATAGCCCCCCCCGGAACGAGTACATGCTCCTCGAGAATCTTTCTTTCGATACCCTCCCCCCGGGAAAGAATCCGGCAGTTGCCGCAGTCGATGAGCAGCCGGCAGTATCCCACGATAAAGGGAGATTCCATCTTCTCCGCCTCATCGAGAAGGTGCAGCATCATCTGCCTGTCAGGGATCGTATCGAGAAGGCGCGGGTCTTCCAGTTCTGTCCAGGCCGCGACCGCTTCGTTAAGGCAGAAGGCCATTCTCTCCGGCAGGAGTGAAAACTCTTCCCGCCGAAAAATATCCTTCATCTTTTCACTATTGATACTCCCCATGGGGAGGAGAAGATCCTCCGCCGGCAGATTAAGCATTTTTCCCTTCAGAAGCACCTTTAGATTGTGATAGTCGTAAGGGAGCAAAAGGAAGCGTACTGCTCCCGGTGGAGTCACATGCCGGCGGAGGAATATAAAAACATCGTCCCTTACATGAGGAATAAGGGCAGCAGGATCAGTGGCGCCATGACGCTCGATATAGTCGCCAAAAAGGGTTCCCCGCAGTATCTCCTCCGGGGAAAGACGCTCATCAGCAGTCAATACCTGTCGTACTGTCTCGCCGGAAAGGAGTCTCCCCTCCCGGGCCCTGATAGAGGCTGTGGCAAAAAGATTGCTGCCTGGTCGTTTTTGTTTCATCGTATCCTTACTCCTCACTGAAAAACATTCGAATAATGTCGAGCTGAAACTGTTCAGCCACCGTTTCAATAACGGTATCAATGGTGGCGTTGAACTCTCTCTTTCCTTCCTTCAGGTAGAATCCCCCCCCTGTTTCCCGAACTTCATCAGAAAGTGACAGGGACGTTTCCTTTTCCAGTTTTTCTGATGACCGGCTTTTTAACTCCGCAAGGAAATCATCATCAATGAGAAAACGATCCTTTTCCCTGACGATGATCTCCTCCCTTCCCGTCTGAATTCCCTTGAGCATGACTTCCATCAAGAACTCGCGGTAGAGGGTGCCGTCATTATCATAAAGAAGACGGGATTTCAGGTCTGCCAGGGTCTGGTCAATAATTTTTCGGCGCGCCCGCAGTTCCTCCTTTGCCGCCTCGATACGCCCCCGGGATATATGCCGTGTCACTTCACGATGGAACAGGTCCTTCAATTCAGCTTCCTGTGCCCTTTTCAGCCGTTCCTCCTCTTCCATGGCTTCTTTTTTCAATTCCGCCATGCGCGCAGCGTTCTCCGCAAGAATGGCCTTCTCCTCGACACGGGCCTGGTCAATAATTTTCGAAGCGATCCCCTTCATCGTGCCTCCTTTTTTTCATACCGCAGGGGCGGTGCTTTCACGCGGTTTCTCCCACTCTGCTAATCTGACTGACTGCCCCTGCGGCGATAACAACGGGAAACCGCACGGCCCTTAAGAAATTTTAATGCCGTTCAAAAGAAAAAAAGTCACCAGGAGACCCAGCACCGCGTAGGTCTCCACCATGGCCGCGAATATCACCCCCTTCATGGCCTGGTCCGCCTGCCGCGCCACCAGGTGAACACCGGCAGTACAGACACGCCCCTGGTGCAGGGCTGAAACCAGGCCTGTTACGGCAATAGGCATGCAGGCGAAAAAAATCTGCCAGCCCTGCCATATGGTAGGGCTCGCCGCCGCCGTGCCCAGGAGCCCCAGCTTGATAATAACCAGGAAGGCGGCGATAAAACCATAAAATCCCTGCGTGCCGGGAAGAACCACAAGGAGAAAAAGAGAGCCGAACTTTTCAGGATCCTCCCGCAGCACCCCCGCCGCTGCCTGTCCCGGCAGGGCCATTCCCATGGCGGAACCGATTCCGGCCACCAGGGCGGCCACCCCTGCTCCGGCAATTGCGATGGCGAGACCGATTTGCGCTTCCATGTGACGCTCCTTCTATAAAATTTTCACATAACGACTATCATACGAAAGGGGGCGAAAGGCCTCTCCCCCTCCCCTGAAAAATTTTGAAAAAAATTCAACGTACTGCAGGCGGAGGGTATGAACGAAACCGCCAAGAAGATTGATTGCCATGTTAAAGGTATGCCCCAGGAGAAGCACCACCCCGGTGAGGACAACCCCCACCAGGGGCACATCAGAGAGCATAAAGGCGATGGTATTGATGGCCATGCCGATACCGGCAGTGACCATACCCAGGGCCATGAGCCTGATATATGAAAGAATATCCCCGAGATAGGAAAAAATTCCACTGAGGACCAGCAGCTTCAGAAAACCGATGAAAAACCGAAAAAAGAGAGAAGACTCATCCCTGCCCCCGAAGAGAAAGACCACAAGGGCCATGCCCCCGGCAGAAAATGCAGCAGGGGAGATGATCCATGCCGGCAGGGGCGGGGCCGTGGCAGTGACCAGGGCCATCTTGACAGACATGTCAGAGGCAAAGAGAATCCCCACCAGGGAAAGAACAATGACAAGCCACGAGGCATGGTCCGCCAGGGCATCGAGAAGGCGCCCCTCCCGGAGGGCGTGCCAGGTACCCACGACAAGGCCGGTAACGACATGGACCAGGCCGAGAAAAAGAACCAGCCTGAAAAAAGACATGGGCTCCACCATGGGATCAAAGACAAGCAGGCTTTCACGGAGACGCGCCAGGGAATGAGCCCCCACATAGGGGTCACTGCTCCTGAAGAGGTCACCGAAAATTCCACCCGTGGCAAGGCCCGCACCCACCGTGGCAATACCACCCCAGAAGAGAATCCAGAGAAGGTCACGCCCCTTTTTGACTTTGAAAAGGGCTGCCAGTGCAATAAGTGCCAGTATAAGGCCGTATCCCGCGTCAGTGAGACAGAGGCCAAAAAAAAGTGCAAAGAAAATACCCGTAATGGCGCTGGGATCAACGCTCCCGTAACGGGGAAAACTGTAGAGGCGGGTAATCAGTTCAAAGGGCCTCAGGGGGCCCGGGTTTTCCAGGTAGACCGGGGGATCCTCCCCTTCTCCCGGATCGATCATGACAATCTCCAGTCCCCCGTATTCTTCACCCAGGGACATGAGACGATCCATATCTTTGACAGGGACCCACCCCGCGGCAATAAAGGTATGGGGGGTGAGAACCCACTTTTCAAAAAAATCACGCCGTTTCTCAAGACCCAAAAGGTATTCCAGGAGTACCAGGAGCGCGGTATGGGACTGCGCAAGGTTCTGCGCCTTCCCTTCACGGTCTCTCAGTACATCGGTGGTCTGCTCAAGGTACTCCTGGAATTGATGGTAAAGAATAGTGGGTGAATCATCCATAGCCTGAAGATCGATTTCAGTAATGCTGTAGCGTGACAGGGCCTCCCGTAAAGGTGCGATGTCGTCGCGATGTGCCGCGAGAAGAACAAGGGTCTTTTTCGGCCCCTGCTGAATCACGTCTGTTTCAAGAGCAGGTTCAGCCAGGAGGGGAGAAAGCTTAGCCGTTGCCACGTACCCCGCCGCAAAACGGGCGTTTTTTATGCGGGGAAGTTCACCCAGGGGCAGGTCCAGGTCTCTCAGCGGTTCCAGCTCTTCGAGGCGGTCCCGGTAGTGACGTATTTTTTCCCGCAGGGAGTCAATCTCCTCCCGCAGGGCTGTTGCCTCACGAAGAAGGTCCCGGCTGCGGTCGCTGTCCGCAATGGAGTAAAATTCATCTTCGTTTTTCTCAAGGGGACCTTCAGCGAGAGAGGAAAAGAACCCGGAAGGAGGAAGGTATGATTTCAAAAAACGGACCGAGGCCTCAACATTTTTGAGACTCTCCCGTGAAGTATCTTTCTCATCAGGACCTGCCGCAGGAAAGTCATCTTTTTCAATGAGGGTATCAAGGGGTGCGGGATGAAAAATGGCAAGGCCCTGCAGCTTTCGCAAAAGTCCCTCCGCTTCCTGTCGGAAACCCGCGATAAGGACCTTCTGCATTCTGCCGGTTGCCATGGTATCACTCCAGAATCTTATTTACCAGGTACTCCACCACCTTCTCCTTCCTTGATTCTGTCCCTTTTTCTATTTTTTCAATAACCGACCTTGTTTCAGTTTTTCGTTTCTGAACTTCCCCTTCTCCCTCTTTTTCTCCCCGCCGCTGTTCCTCCTCGCGCAATGAAAGAAAGGACCGCTGCATCTCATCGATACGGCGGGCATGGGCCTGCTTTTCTTCACGAAGAGAACGCGCGCCCTCCTCCCGTGCCTTTTCCAGAATGGAGGCGGCCTCTTCTTCTGCAACCCGTATGTCACGAATGAGGTTTTCTTCCATACAGCGCTCCTGAAAGGAGGGACCCCGCGGGGCCCGCTGATTCATATTTAATGCCAAAACAGGGAAGAGTCAAATTTTTTCAAAAAACAGAAAATTTTTACTTTATTCCTTTTTTACAATAGGTCACCATGAAAAACAGTGATACATCACTCACCGAAAAGATGATTCCCGGCACAGAGAGGAGACTGCCATGAAAGCAACACCTGATAATGTAAAAAGAGCCCTTGAAGTTACCCGCAGCATCGTGGACCGTTTTCCCCTGCGTCTCACCGTCTCCCCGGACGCGCGGGGTGCCGCCGATGCCATTGCCGAAGAGCTCAGGGGCTTCTGCCACCGCGTTGAGAGAGAAAATTTCACCCATCGCCCTGACGGCTTTCTTCGCTTCATCAAGGTGGTGGTCCCCCTCTACATCGCCGCCATGCTGCTCCTCTACATGCGGCCCGCCCTGGTGGGGATCAGCTTTGCCCTTCTCTGTCTCTGCGTGGCCATGTTCGCCGCGCAGTTCGTCTTCTACCTCGGGTGGTTTGATTTTTTAGCGCCGAAAAAGCGGGGCGAAAATGTCTACGGTGTTATCGAGCCCGCGGGAGAGGTCAAGCAGCAGGTCATTATCGCGGGACACTATGACAGCCCCTATGTCTTCACCTGGATCGAAAAATTCCGCTCCGCCCTTTACGCCCCGGTGATTATCACCGGTATCGCCACGGTTCTTGGGGCATTCATTCTCACCGGTATCTGGTCTGTGATGGTTTATGCAGGAAGTTTAAACCCCTCCTTCGCCGCGTGGCTTCCCCTGGGGGGGCTGATTTCCATCGCGCCGGTACTTCCCCTCTCTGTCTTTACCACGGGAAAGGTCTCGCCAGGCGCGGGAGACAACATGATAGCCTGTGCCATTGCCGCCGAAGCGGGAAGGATCATTGCAGCGGCACATAAAAAAGACCAGGGATTGAAAAACACGCGCCTCATCGTCATGGCCTTTGACGCTGAAGAGGCGGGCCTGAAGGGGGCACAGGCCTTCTGCCGCAAACACGAAAAAGATCTCCATGATCTGAAGACATATCTCTTTAATATTGATGGTATCTATGAATGTGAAAACCTGAAATTCTTCACCCGCGACATCAACAGCGTGGTTCCCCTCTCAAAGGAACTGACGGCACAGGCGCAAAAGGCAGCGGCCGTGGAAGGGTATGACTTCCCCGCCATGGCAATGCCCTTCGGGGGAGGCGCCACCGATGCCGCTGAATTCGCCCGCATCGGCGTCGAAGCGGTGACCCTTGTAGGCCTCAACACGGAGACCTTCAGGATGGACCTGGCCTATCACACGGAAAGGGACCTGCCCGAGACAATAGAACCGGAAGCGGTGGAGGCGTGCCTGAAGACGGCACTGCGGTTTACCAGGGAGTGCGACGCATAGAAAACTAAATCTATTTTTCGCCGACGTATCCCCAGCCGTCACGGATCATGCGGTAGCAGATACCCTGTGCCGCCATCTCCGGGCCCAGGGGACTGAAGAGGAGTTCCGTATTTTCATAGTGGCGCACGAATCCCGTATCGGGGAAACGGGAGGCGATAATTTCTCTTATCTTCTCTTCAACACTGCCGTAAATGGCAAGGAGCTCACCGGAAAGGATCACCAGGTTCGGTACCGTTACATTGATCACATCGAGAAGGGCGCTGCAGAAAAAGGCAAGGCGCCTGTCCAGTTCAATAACAATATCATGTTCACCCTTCGCGTAGAGGTCCCCCAGGAGGGACAGGTCAGCGGTGCCGCTCTTGACAACCGCCTCCTTTGCCAGGCCCCGGGTCACGAGGAGTTCACTGAAGGCCTGGAGTGAAAAGTAACAGTCAAGGCACCCGGACCGGCCACAGGCGCATAAAGCGGGATCATCAGCGACCCTCACATGACCAAACTCACCGTTACCCGCAACAACATGCCCGTCAAAGATCAAACCGCTGACAGTCCCGGCACGGGCTGAAACAAAAAGGATACGTTCATACTTTTCCATGAGAGAGGCATCGTGAAGAAAGTAGGATGCCATACTCATGGCATTCTGTTCCACCTCGACATCGATACCGGGGAAGGCCTCACTGATGAGGATACGAAAATCAATTTCCTCTGTAAAAGGCATAAAGGTATAACGGAGCAGGATACCTGATTCGGCATCGCGCCCCCCCGGTATGGCACAGCCGATGGCGGAGACCCTCGCCCTGTCATCATCCAGGGAATCAAAGACTTCCTCGATATGGTGAATAAATATTTTTCGAAAAGAATCGACGTCAACACCGATGTCGAGCTGTGTCTCATGAGTGGCAACAATGGTATCGGAAAAACTGACAACGGAAGAAAAAATACCCCGCTGGTTATAGGTGATACCCAGGTAGAGTACCTCTTCAGCCCTGAGCCTGAAAAAGGTAGCGCGCCGCCCTTTTGGTTTCTGTCTGCCGTCAGCCTCTTCGATAAGCCCGTCTTCAAGGAGAGAACTGAAAATGGAGAGCACCGTGTCCATGGAATAGCCTGACAGATCCTTTGCCTGGGCCTTACTGAGAAGCCCCTCCTGCCTGAAGAGGTCGATAATATAATTTCGCTTGTTGATCTTTCTCTGGTCTATGTTATATCCGAATGCCATGGCCTTTTTCCTTTTGCGTAGCCTAGTCACGGGGCACTGAACTGTCTATAATTTTTTTACCTGCGGGCATCTTCCCTGAAGGCTGAAGGCGACTTCCCCGCGAAGTTGACAAATTCATTGAACATGAAGTCTTGATAAAAGAAAAAGAAAATTATGTTATTCCTTTTTCCCTACTCGGCAATGAAACCGCGGATATTCCCGTAAAAGGTCTTTTCAAAATCCGCCAGTTTCTTTTTCATGCGTGCCGTTACCTTCGGGTGACGTTTTGCCAGGTTGTAATTCTCTCCCTTATCGTATTTCATGTCATAAAGAAGGGGAAAAGAAACTATGGTAGGAATGGATTCATCAGACCCGGGTGGCTTGTAATCGTGTCCCTTTGCCGCTCTGGCAAAAAAGGTCACGGGCTTATCCATGGGTATGGGCCATGTACGGGTATTGGTGTGCCGAAAATACTTCCAGCGCCCGGCTCTGACCCCTTTTTCCCGTGGGGGAGATAACTCTGGATGCAGGCATTTTGTCCCGCACCGGGTCTTCAAAGATGTCGGGATCGATGCGGTCCTCATCACTGCAGAGGAGCCCTCCTGCGGCAACGGCACCGGCCGCAACGATGCCGGTGGTTATCAGTTTTCTGCGCGTCATCTTTTTATCTGCCATCTTTTTCCTCCACATGCCCGGGGCTCAGAGCCTCCCCTCTTAAAGAAAAGAATACCAGAAAAACCGGCACCTGTCGTCCCCATTTATAAACAGGGACACCCTTTTATGAGAAAAACATATCCTTCGGCCCCCACAGGCCAGGGGTCAGAGCCTTCTTTTTGCCTCACAGGGTACAGGGCTCTGAGCCAATATCACCAACATGAGGTGTCAGAGCCCCCCTGCTTTTTATCATACCACAAAAACTCTATTATAAGAAATAGGCTCTGACCCCTCCCATGAAAAAAACGAGACCCTTGAAATTTTCTGATTCATTCACTATACTTGAAAAGTGTCACCTGGGAAAAAGACTCTCTAAATTTAAAAATAATATTGACATTTAATCGTTTTCGATTTAATTATCCTTAAAAACCACTTAGAGGAAAAAAATGAAACAAAAAGTAAAACTCGGTATTGTCTGCCTCGCCCGTACCACCTTTGACTACCAGGCTGCCGAACAAATATATGAAACCATAAAAAAAGACCTTCAAAAACTTGAAAACACAGAAATTGCCGCTATCGACAAGCTGGTTATCGAAATAGAAGACGCCCGCGCCGCAGCGAACCGCCTGGCGCGTGAACAGGTAGATGCCCTGGTCTGTATCAGCGGCACCTTTCACCTGGGCCACCTTATCCTGGAAATGAACCGGGAGCTGCAAAAACCGGTACTCCTCTGGGGCCTGAACGAACTCCCCTATGACGGCGGCAAAATACGCCTCAATTCAGTCTGCGGTGTCAACCTCAACGCCTCCAACCTTTACAAGGCAGGCGTCAAAAACTATACCGTTCACGTGGGTGATACCATCGACGAGGACTGGGTCGACGCCATCCGTATCGAGATAGCCCTGCGCACCGCCCACGTGGGACTGGCGGGTTTCCGGGCACACGGGTTTTTCAACCTGGGAGTCTATGACCTCACCGCCTACCGTGACTTTGGTGTTCTCATCGACCATTACGAGCTGGCGGACATCTTCGACTTTAAAGTAGAAGAAAAACTTATCGCCCTGCGCAGCGAGGAAGTAAAAGACACCTTTGATATCAGCGGCGTCACCACGACCCAGGTCGACAAAGTTGCTGCCCTGGCAGCAAAAATCGATGCCTTCATGGAGGCAAACAGCCTCACCGCCCTGGCACTGCGCTGCTGGCCCGAGTTTGCCGACCGCTACGGCATCAGTCCCTGCGCCGCCATGAGCCTCCTCCAGTCACAGAACCGCATCATCGCCTGCGAAGGCGACGTAGAAGGGGCCCTCTCAATGATCGCCCACCGTGCCGTGGGAGCAGAAACCCCCTTCCTCTTTGACTTTTCCCAGATAAACTTCGAAGAAAACTACGCACTCCTCTGGCACTGCGGGGTCGCCCCGGCAAACCTCCACGATGGACGTTCAGTGCGCAGCCTCGACACCTACTTTGCCGGGGGCAGGGGGGTCACCGCTGACTTCGTTCTTAAAGAGGGCGATGTCTCCATTCTCCGTTTTGACGGCACCGCCGATGAATACCGCCTCTTCCTTCAGCGGGCAGAAGGAATCCCCATGGAAAAAGAACTCCGCGGCACCTACCTTAAAGTAAAATTCGAAAACAATGTCCGAGACGTTATGGACAGCGTCGTCTACAACGGGGTGGCTCACCATGCCTCCATGGTCTACGGAGACTACATACGCCCCTTTGAAATATTCGCCCGCATCAAAAACTGGAGGGTCATCACATGATACAGTTCTCGTCTACCAATAACGGTTTTATTCTAACCTTCAAGGATACCACCATCCTTACGCACAGCCATAAAAAGCCCGCCATCACCATGGGCACCGGCAACGCCCGCTACAAAACCTTTAAAAATAATTCCAGCAGTTTCAGGATAAAAGATAAAATTGCGGGGAAGTCTCCCCTCCGCAAATTTTCCATACTCAGGCAGGAAACAGGTTCCCTCATCATCGACTTCGAAAAGAGGCTGACCCTTACCTGCGGTATCGATGAGGCAGGCCGCCTCTCCATGAAATTCACCTGCGAAGAAAGTGACATCAACCGCTTCTGGATCGACCTGGCTGCCTCCGAGTATGAGCAGATATACGGCTGCGGCGAGCAGTATACCCACCTGAACATGAAGGGACGCCGCGTCCCCCTCTGGGTAGAAGAACAGGGGGTAGGAAGGGGCCATAATCTCATTACCCTCCTGGCAAACCTTCACTCCGGTGCGGGGGGATCCTGGCACACCACCTACTTCCCCGTACCCCTCTTTGTCTCATCGGAAAATTACTTCTGCCATGCCGATGTCAGCTCATACGCTGCATTCGACTTTCGCAAAAAGAAAATCCATCGTCTCGAGATGTGGGAAGTGCCCCGGGAAATAATCTTTGACACTGCCCCCACGGCACCCCTTCTCATGAAAAGCATTACCTCCCTGCTGGGAACACAGCAGGCACTTCCCGACTGGACATGGGACGGCGTCTGGCTCGGCGTGCAGGGGGGAAGTAAAGAAATCGATGCCAAGCTGCAGAAGGCACTGAAGGCGGGAGTAAAAGTCGGCGGCCTCTGGGCCCAGGACTGGGAAGGGATTCGCATCACCAGTTTCGGCAAGCAGCTGATGTGGGACTGGAAGTACGATGAAGAACTCTACCAGGGACTTCCCGAATATATCAAAGAACTTCATAAACAGGACATAAAATTCTTCGGCTACATCAACCCGATGATCGCCCAGGAGTCTGACTTCTACACCGAGGCAAAA
Source organism: uncultured Leptospirales bacterium (assembly GCA_964534225.1). Classification (GTDB taxonomy): domain Bacteria; phylum Spirochaetota; class UBA4802; order UBA4802; family UBA5550; genus CAZHNW01. The sequence continues at coordinate 34,072 of CAZHNW010000037.1, forward strand.
GAAAAAGACTACCTGGTCAAAAACCCTGACGGCACTGTTGTGGATATTTACATCACCACCTTCCCCGTGGGACTTGTGGATCTCACTAACCCGAAGGCAAAAGAGTGGTACAAAAAAATCATAAAGGAACACCTCCTCGGCATCGGACTCGACGGCTGGATGGCTGACTTCGGCGAAGCCCTGCCGTCAAACGCCCTGGTACACAGCGGCGAGTCAGGAGAAACCCTCCACAACCGCTACCCGGCCCTGTGGGCGGAGACAAACCGTGAAGCCCTCATCGAAGCGGGCAGGGAAAAGGATACCGTTTACTGGATGCGGGCAGGCTATACCGGTTCTTCACGCAATGGGAGCGCCGTCTGGGCGGGGGACCAGAACGTCAACTGGAGCCGTGATGATGGCCTCGCCACGGTCATTCCCGCGGGGATATCCCTGGGCTACGCCGGCATCGGCAATTACCACAGCGACATCGGGGGCTATACAACACTCCTCTGGCTCAAGAGAAGCGAAGAGCTTTTCATGCGCTGGGCGGAACATGCCGCCTTCAGTCCCATCATGCGCAG